>JALXCO010000221.1 GCA_026990885.1 Desulfurococcales archaeon | reverse complement strand
CCTCTAGACCGCCTACGGCAACCTCTAGGCATGGCCCAGCATTTCCACCCCCCTCCCACCAGCTCTCCTTGAAGTACAGCTCCTCCTCGGGGACCCCTATCTCCTCCACGAAGAACCTCTTGGCGTACTCCACTGTCTCGTCTTTCCAGTAGATCTTTCTATCCCTATAGTTGAACGCGTGATGCCCACCCATGGTGAAGTTGGTCATGTGCCTCCCGAACGTTAAACCTACATTATCTATGTCCTCGAGCCTTATGCTTGGCTGAGCTATAACCAGTGGGTTTGCCGGGGGAGGGATCTTCCCGGAGGTTACGTGGGGCTGAAACACCACTATTGATGCTATAGTCAGGTAGAGGTCCTCCCTCCACCTAGCTACAACTGGGGCGGGATCAATTATCCTGTGGCCCTCCCTCTCAAAGAATCTGAGGAACCTCTCGAGGGACTGCTCGTAGCTTAGGGGTCCCGACCCTATATCTATGTCGAAAAACCTGTAGTCTGTACACGGTATATCGTTGCATCTATCGCTATCCCCCCGTGTCCAGAATGGTGTTTGGCACGAGCTGCAAACCCTCCTGTCGTAGCTGTGCTCTATAAAGAATCTCAGCCTGTATTCCCTGGGGTCCCCTATCTTCTTCAAGACCTATGCACCGCGGGCCTATTGATACACTGTAATATAGTATGGATTCTAACGATATATAGCTTTGGATAGAGGGTTTAGGGTGAGGGGCTAAAAAGATCTTTGTGTTTAACCAGCATATAGCTATATAGGGCTACCCTAGATACTTCTTCAGCTCGTTGCCTAGAAGGGCTGAGTGCTTCTCTAGATCCTTTCTAGCCGAAGCTATCCTGCTTCTCAGATCATCCGACCCGGCCTCGAGCTCCGCCTGCTTAAGCCTAACTATCCCGTAGGTCAGCGTTTCGTTAGCATCGATCAGGGCGACAAGATCCCTGTCGATGCCCCCTCCCCTGCTCGATAACTTCTCAACCACGCACTCTAGGTGTGTGAAGCCTATATCCTTTATAACCAGGAACCTCTGCCCCTCTATAACCGTGTCTCCACACAGCCCGCATTTCCAGGACTTGTATTTGCCCATTGGACTCACCCTATATGGTTTTATTAATCCATATATTAAAATAACCAACGCATAAATTGAATAGGTTTAAATTATATGGGGTTAAGTATATAACTCTCTAAACCATCCATATTGAAGGGTTCTCTCTACGGCCCACCGCTTTTTTGGTGTTGCATAGTTGAGCAATAGCGCGAGGGAGGTTAGGAGAAATCTAGTAAGCCTAACGCTATACAACATCCCCAGAGGCTTTGCTGTGGGCGCGTACCAAACGCTGTTCGGTATGTACGCCTCGTCTCTAGGGTACTCGATGAGCCAGCTGGGAGGGATCGTGTCTATAGGTAGCGCTATAGGAGCCTTCACAGGGCCCCTGGTAGGCTACCTGATCGATGTATACGGCTCCAGAATAATAATAATCCTAACAGGCCTCATGCTCGCCGCCAGCCTGGCCACGCTATATGTGGGGGACTCGCTACCCATGCTTATAGCCTCCTACAGCCTCTTCATGCTCGCATTCTACTATGGCCAGCCAGCAAGAATGTCCTTCCTAGCAACATCGGTCGGGCTGAGAGCCCTTGGAAGAAGCATCGGCCTAACATCAACAACGTTCAGCGGCTCCAGGGTTGCCGGCCCCGCCCTCGGCGGACTGCTCGTAACGGCCTTCAGCTACCGCGATGTCTTTCTGGCTATATCTCTGGGGGTTGTAGCGGGAACAATATACTTCATCCTAGCGAGCTTCGAGCCCCTCAGGGAGAGGGGGCGAGCATCTCTTAGGGAGGCTGTGAGATCCTACATGCTTATAGTTAGGCCAAACAGGGTTCAGAGGAGGGTCTTCATATTCGCTGGCATGGATAGGGTTGCGTGGTCCCTCTGGTTCCCACTGCTTAGTGCGCACCTGTATTCGAGTAGCTATGAGGAGTCTATCGTTGGGATGCTTGTGAGCCTCATACACATCACCCAGACAATCTCGCTACCTATCACCGGGAGGCTCACCGATAGAATAGGCTCTAGAATCAATCTAGCCGTCTCCGAGCTTGTTGGGGCTACTGGAACGGCCCTGCTTATATTCTCCCACAACATATATGTGGCCCCCATATCCATGGTTTTCATAGGCTTGAGCCTCGGGTTCTGGATACCGAGCTACAACAAGATCATAGCAGAGGTAGCCACCCATATAGGGGAGACATATGCAGCGGCAAACACGGTTAGAAGCATAACCAGCATCCCCACACCATATATAGGGGGCTACATCTACAGCGCGTTGGCATCAACATACACCTTTGCGCTATCCGCATTCCTGCTCGCATCACTATCACTATATATCCTACATATGGGTAAAGGGGATCAAGCGTAGGATATTATTGCTAGCGAGAACAAGCTAAACTGGACAAAAAATACCGTATTGATATTCCATTAGTTGTAACAATGTATATCTACCAGGTTAACGCCTACTATTTCGATGTTAGCGATCTCTCTATCTTAGTATTACCCAGATTGGGTAGGAGATCACGAATGTTACTGCTAGCGATATTAGTGTGTAGGGTACGGTGACGCTATATATCTTTTTCGGGTGTAGTCTCTTCCCTGTGTGGGTTTCGTATAGTTTGAATGCTACATAGAGTGCTGGGGCTCCCGCGGCTGTTAGGTTGCTTCCTAGGGTTCCGCTCCAGGCTAGAGCCCATACGAGGGGCCATGGGTCCTGTATTGAGCCTGCTATGTATAGTTCTTTGAGTACTTTCAGGAGGATCAGTATGTATGCGTCGTGCTCTATAAACCCTACTATGGGTGCTGAGATCCAGTAGATCATTGTGTACCCCAGCGCCGGATCGGTTATGTATCCCTGTATTGATTCGGAGATCAGGTCTATGAACCCGGATCTCTCTAGAGAGCCCACAAGCATGAATAGGGCTATGTAGAATAGTATGGCGTTCCACTCTATGCCCTTCTCGATCACCTCCTTGAACGGCTTATACTTCAGCTTCTCAATAACCATCGAAGAGATCATCGCTACAGCCAGAGGGAAAACACCCAGCGGGATGTCGTATCCTGCAGCAATACTTATCTCTCTTCTCAGGGCCATCAGAACTATGGCAACAGTTATAAACCCTATCGAGATCTTCGCATAGCTCCAGTTAATGTTTGGAGGCTTCCTCTCACCGACCTCGCCTGCATCTCCCCCACCGGTTTCCCTTCCTCCTATCCTACCCATTATAGCTAGGTAGATCAGGATCGTCAATATAAACGACACCGTCAATATAGGGAAGGAGCTTGGGAGCCCATCCATAACGATGAAATCCATAAACTCAGCTCTGAAAACGCTGTGTATGAGCTGCGGGGGGAGGTCCCCGATTAGCAGCGCTGTCCCCATATAGTTTGCTGATAGCGCAACGAGTATTGCTAGGTCTGCTGGGCTCACACCTATTATCCTTGCGATCTTTATGGCCAACGGAACTATAAGAAGCACGGCAAGGACATTGTCGACGAAGAGGGTTATGAACCCCGTCACTATCAAGATCTTTAGCACAACAGCCATCCTACCCCCGCCACCGCCAACTATTTTATATGCTATATACTCCGGGACCCCCGAGTATGTTAGGTGGGCCGACAGGATCCACATCCCGAGGAGAATACTTATAACGTTCCAGTCCACGTACTCGCCGAACATCCTGTCCAGAGCGTCGAGCCCTAGGAGGAGGATCAGCGCTACCCCGAGAAACCCTGCGAGGCTCTCCTCGAATAGCCTCGATACTATGAGGAAGATGCTTAGGGAGAATATAGCTACAATAAGCCAGTTTACGGCCTCGGCCTCAGGCATCTAGAGCAAACCTACATAAGTAGGGGATTGCGACTAAAATAGTTAAAGCCTATCTAGAGAGCTTCCACACACTCTAAATTCTCAAAAAACTGTTTATCTCGTTTAAAACCCTATATATGTCCTCTAGATCTATACAACCCATAGTCCCGATCCTTATAGCCCTATCCCTATAGACACCCATCCCAGGCGATATGGCGTAGCCAGCACTCTCCACATGCTCAATAATCTCTCTAGGGCTAACACCGCTATCCCGAACCTCAAACACCGTGAGGGTGTTCGCCCTATATCTAGGGGTGCCTATCAGCGGGGCTATCCTGCTGTT
>JALXCO010000220.1 GCA_026990885.1 Desulfurococcales archaeon | reverse complement strand
GTTTAACCCACTAACAACAAACCCCCAGGAGCTTAGGAGAGCTGTGGAGGAGCTGGGGCTGAAGATAGTTAAGGAGCAGGTTGAGGAGGAGGTCGAGGATATAGGCAGGATGCTTCTGGAGAGGGAAAACAGGATCCTTAGAAACCTCCTCCTAATAGCTGCTCCACCAACAGCTGTCCTGCTTATATTAACCTATATAGCACCTCTAATACCCCCGCTAGCGGAGTTCGCCAAGTCCTACTTCGCTAAAAACATACTTGGGTTCATCCTAGCGACACCAGCGATGGCCGCGGGATCATATAGGTTTCTCAGAACAGGTATTAGGGCTCTCCTGAATCTAGCCCCAAACATGGATTCTCTAGTAACGCTCGGGACGTTTTCGGCATATATATTCTCGATACTGGTCTCCCTAGGCCTCGTAGCCGGCGAGGTGTTCTATGAGGCTGGCGCGGCGGTAATGACCTTTATACTTCTCGGCAAATACCTGGAGTCTAGAATGAAGCTTAGGACCGGCGAGGCTGTCAGGAAGCTTATGGAGCTTCAGGCTAAGACAGCTAGGGTGATTAGAGACGGCAGGGAGGTTGAGGTCCCTATAGACCAGGTTAAGGTTAAGGATATAGTTGTTGTGAGGCCTGGAGAGAAGATCCCTGTGGACGGTGTCGTGAAGTCGGGCAGGGGCTATGTTGATGAATCAATGATTACGGGGGAGCCTGTTCCGGTAGAGAAGAATCCAGGGGACCCCGTGGTTGCTGGAACAATCCTGACCAGGGGTTCCCTGACCATCTCGGTTACTAGGGTGGGTAAGGAGACTGTGCTGGGTCAGATTATAAAGCTGGTTAGAACGGCCCAGTCATCGAAGCCTAAGATACAGGCTATGGTTGATAAGGTTTCTGGATACTTTACATGGATAGTGATTACTATAGCCATATCGGCGTTTATAGTCTGGTACTTCATTGTGGGGGTCCCGCTCTGGCTAGCGACTATATTTGCTGTATCTGTTCTGGTTATTGCCTGCCCCTGCGCTCTCGGCTTGGCTACCCCTATGGCTATTATAGTTGGTTTTGGGAGGGCTGCGGTTAATGGTATATTGATCAAGGATCCGTCGGTAGTGGATAAGCTACCCAAGATAAACTATGTGATATTCGATAAAACAGGCACCTTAACGGAGGGTAAGCCCAAGGTAAGGAGAATAAAGGTTATAGATAAGGGTCTAGACGAGAATGAGGTGCTTAAGCTAGCGGCATCAGCAGAGCTGAAGAGCGAGCATCCCCTGGCCCAGGCGATTATTTCAGAGGCTAAGGAGAGGGGGCTTGAGCTAGAGGAGCCCGAGGAGTTCGATAGCTTATCAGGCATGGGTGTTCTCGCAAGGGTTAACGGCTCATACATAGGGGTGGGCAACATCAAGCTGGTTAAGGGCCTCGAGGCCAAGCTGAATGGCGCAGAGTCGATAGCCAATGAGATCATGAATGATGGCTTAACGGCGGTCTATGTGGTTAAGGACGGTTCGGTTGTTGCGGTGCTGGGTATCGGAGACGATCTCAAGCCCGGAGCCAGAGAGGTGGTGTCGTACCTTAAGTCTAAGAATATCAAGGTAGCTATACTTACTGGTGACACCAGGGCAACCGCAATGGCTATAGCCAGAAGACTTGGCGTGGATGAGGTGATTGCTGAAGCGATGCCTGAGGAGAAGGTGGAGAAGGTTAAGGAGGTTCAGAATAGGGGCTATAGGGTGGCTATGGTTGGAGACGGTATAAATGATGCGGCCGCACTTACCCAGGCTGATGTTGGTATAGCTGTTGGGTCCGCGACCGACATAGCTAAGGAGGCTGGGGACGTTATTGTTCTTAGGAAAGATATATATGGCGTGATCGATGTGTTCGAGATAGTGAATGTGGTTAGGAGGAAGGCAATGCAGAATCTGTTCTGGGCCTTCATATATAATGTCACGTTAATACCTATAGCTGCTGGCGTGCTTTATCCATCATACAAGATAATTTTAAAGCCGGAGTTTGCGGGATTAGCAATGGCTTTAAGTAGCGTGTCGGTGACTACATGGGCACTAACCCTTAAGAGGTGGAAGCCTAAAAGGAGGTGAAGGCTCTATGGCCAGGGCTATTAATCCCGTTAGGTTGGAGGAGGCTAAGGCTCTGAGCGACGAGCTCAGGATAATTATTCTCGACATGCTTAAGGAGAAGCCGATGAGTGTGCTGGAGATTGTTTCAGCCCTCAAAAAGAGGGGGATCCATAAGACTCCGAACGCTATCAGGTATCACTTAACTGTTCTAAAGGATGCAGGGTTGGTTAACCTAACGAAGGTCGGGTCTGTCCTGAAGTACTCTGCCAAGGATATGTACTACGCATACACAGCGGTGTCCGAGGACTCCGAGGAGCTTATGGAGAAGATAGATAGTATAGCCTCGGAGATAGCCCCAATGATAGATATAGTTATCAAGCACCTGCTAGATAAATACAGGCCTGAGGTGACCGAGATAGCTAAGTCGCTCAAGCCCTGTGAATTCTGCGTAACCTCGCACTTCATTGAGCATGTGGTGTACGAGATCATTAAGAGGGCAACAGGGCTATCTATAGCGAAGCTATCTAGAGAACACTACTTCAAGGATAAAGATGGCGAAGACACCCACGGGGAGGCGTAGGATTCAAAAAACTTTTTTCATTTACCAGCTCGAATCACAGGATTGGATTAGAATCAGCTTCCTCCGAGATACCGCTGGAGCGCGACATAGGCCATGTCAGCCTGCAGGAAACCCTCTCCAACAGCATTCGTGGACCAAGTAACTGTTTTATATGATTCGGCAAACACATCATACACTGTTGCGTTGAACCACGTTATTTTCAGTGCTGAGCTCTCTAAGATCTCTTCCGCAATATACTGGTTTAAGTCGATTACCCCATCGGCAAGGTCTTTTTCAAGAAGCAGGGCAAGAACACCACTAACGTGAGGGGTAGCCATAGAGGTCCCCGCCAGGAAGTAGTATTCGCCAGGAACACCCTCAGCCCAGTATGGTGGGTTTGCTGCCCCATAAGGGGTGTAGGGACCCACTATCCAGCTTCCTGGTGCGAGCACATCGAGGTCCTGTCCTGGGAGTTCTCTAGATGAGAACTCTGTTACGTATATGGCGTATGATAGATCCTCTGGCACATCCGAAATCCTCCACCAGTTAATGTTGAAGCTATCGTTAACGATCCACTCGCCAACCCATCCAGCAGCCCCAACAGATATAACTGGCTGATAAGCTGCAGGGTAGGCCATGCCATCCTCTCCAGCGTTACCTGCTGCAGCAACTATAAATACCCCAAGACCTATAGCGTAGTCTATAGCCGCTTTCTCGAGGGGCGTTAGTTGGGGACCTCCGAGACTCATACTAATAATCACAGGATTAATAACGCCGTCTGGCTTGAGCTCGTTGCCTCCTGTAGCTAGCTCCCTCTCAAAGATCTCGGCAATATACATTATCCCAGCGGCAACATCGGTTGAGAAGCCGAACCCGGCGTTTCCTAAAACCTTAACCGGAATAACCTTAGCGTTTGGGGCCACACCATCAACTGTGTAGAAGTCGTATACCCTGAACCCTATTATCGTGCTGGTCACATGCATGCCATGCCCATTGGTATCCGCCTCCCACGCATTCTTATTGAGCACCTTTCCTGTGACCCAGTAGGCGGTCGCCAGCGCCCCAAGAAACGCTGCTGCATGATCACTATCGATCTTTTCTTCAGGGAAGTAATCCCTCCACTGGGGCTCGAGCCCTGTATCTAGAACAGCGATGTATACTCCTGAACCAGTGAGGTTATATAGGTTGTGGAGCGTGGGAATATTTATGGCGTCTAGATTCCAGCTCAAAACCCCGTGATCGTCGCTTGCGGGCAGCTTCTCATAGTTGATCCCAGTAGTCTCGACCCTGACAGCCAGGCCAAACTCCTTTATGCCTGGTAGGGATCTTAGCCTATCTATCTTGTTTGGATTTATGGCCACAGCCAGACCATTTATTTTGTCGAATCTATATATGATTCTTCCTCCAAGCTTCTTGATATTAGATATGTCATCGCTAGTTATTGCTCTCTCAAATATGATCTCCGCGATAGCTACCTGATTAGCTTTCGATTCAGTTACAATTTTATTTTGAATACCTATGCCAGTTATGCTTAGCGATATCAGCAGTAGAGAGATTATAGATATATAAATTTTTTTATAATTCATAGAATATACAC
>JALXCO010000219.1 GCA_026990885.1 Desulfurococcales archaeon | reverse complement strand
AGAGTTCTTTTAGGGAATATTGAGCTGGTTAAGAAATTCAATATCAGCCATGACCCCACGCTCGAAAGCAAGGTTGGCCAGGGCATTAGGGCTTATCTATGCGTGGATAACTCTGTTGCCGGAGTGATTATCCTAGATGATCAAATAAAGGAGGATGCGAAGCAGCTGGTTAGCGACCTCAAATCATTCGGCTTCAAGATGGTTTTGATAAGCGGTGACCGTGAGGACCGCGTTAGGAAGGTGGCCGAGGAGCTGGGTATAGACGAGTTCTACCACAGCATGAAGCCTGATACCAAGCTGAAGGTTATTAGGGACCTCAGATCCAGGTACGGCCCCGTAGCGATGGTTGGCGATGGTATAAACGATGCCCCCTCGCTAGCAGAGTCAGACTTCGGCATAGCTATAGGGAAATACGCTGTTGTTGCCGAGGTGGCCGATGCGGTTATTCTTTCAAAGCTGAGGCATATAGTGGATCTATTCAAGATAGCACACGCTAGATGGGGTAGCCTTATAGCTTCCTTTGGGATAGCTCTAGCGATAAAGGGCCTTGCTCTTGCTCTAGGTATAACGGGGCTGATACCCCTGTGGGCTGTAGCTTTACTGGGTGACGACGGCTCAACGCTGCTTGGCTTGATACCGATGGCCAAGATAGTTAAGACCAGGTTTATATAGATCGGGCTCAATACGTTTTAACTCTGCTGAAGCATCCTGAAACCTTCTCGTATAGCACACCCTCCTGCTTTAGCTGATATATTATTCTCTCCACAGTCTCCTCATCTATATTCTCGCTCTTAGCCCTCTCCATTATGTCTTTAAGCCTGGCACAGCCTATCTTTGATTGCGAGGACAGCTCCCTAATTATGTCCTCGATAAACAGTATCTTCTCCCTCCTGCTCTTCGGCTTCCCAGTCATTATCGTGTCTATATCTACAGATCCGCTTTCAATATCTAGCCCAACGTTCTCAAGCATTGTCTTCATAAGCCTTATAGCCTCGATCGCGTCTTCCTCGGTAACCACCTCCTTTAGAGCCATTCTAGCGTGCGCCTCCGCCAACCTGATTAAGGCTTCGAGTTGCCTAGCCGTTATGGCTATCGGGGCATCCCTGCTTTCAGCTGCGGTTCTCCTCATCTCTACGAAGAACTCCGTGAGTATCTTTCTGGCCTCCTCCGTTAGTTTGGGGTAGACGTATTTCTTTGCGTATATTATGTATTTTCTAAGCATCTCCGGGTCTATAGGCGATTTAACGTCCTCAAAGCTCGCGTGTACAGTGGCTATGTATTCAGCTAGCCTCCTATCCTCCTCCGGGTTGGGTATGTCTTTCAGTATAAATATCAGGTCGAATCTAGATAGTATAGTTACGGGCAGGTTTATATTGTCCTGTATAGTTCTCTCCTCAATATATCTCCCATACCTGGGGTTTCCCGCAGCTATAACAGTGGCTCTAGCGTTGAGGACGGCATGTATGCCTGCCTTTGATATCGATACTGTCTGCTGCTCCAGCGCCTCGTGGATGGCTACACGATCCTCATCCCTCATCTTATCTATCTCATCGATACATACAACACCCATATCGCCCAGAACCATGGCGCCGGCTTCAAGATAGTATTCTCCGGTCCCCTTCTCTCTCAGCACTGCCGCTGTCAGCCCTGCGGCTGTCGATCCCTTTCCAGTGGTGAATAGCCCTCTTGGAGCTATCTTCGACGCGAACTGGAGTAGCTGGGACTTAGCGGTTCCTGGATCGCCTATGAGCAGAACATGTATATCCCCCCTTATTCGGGTTCCATCCTTCCTTATTTTAGGTATCCCTCCGAATAGGGCTAGGGCTATAGCCTCCTTAATGTCCCAGTGCCCATATATTGTTGGTGCTATGCTGGCGATTATCTTCCTCCTTATCAGGGGGTCCCTCCCGAGCTTCTTGATCTCCTCAATATCCTCCTCTGTAAGGGTTATCTCATCAACACCCTTTCTCCCAGCCTCTATATGGTTCGCGTATATCTCGCTCTCGTACACCCCTTTAAATCTCCTCGAGCTACCGCCCTTATCCTTAGCTAACCTGAGTATGCCAACCACGATGGCCTTGTCTCCAGGCCTAACTCTATCCACCAGCTCGCCTTCAAGTATGATTGTTATCTGTCTAGGCATTCTTCCTGAGGGGACCTCTTCTGGCATCTCGCTTATAACGATCTTCTGGTAATCGATGAACTCGCTTTCCTCCTCTATAAGCTCGAAAGACCCTGCTGAGCCGCCGCACACACCACAGCTTGATGGCCTCTTAACGATCTCCGAGGAAACCTCTATACTGAACTTGCTGTTGCACTCGGGGTAGGCGTGGAGAAAGGTGGCTTTCTGTATTCTCTGCTTCGGGGGTGTTAATTTAAGCACTACCCCCTCGACCTGCACAAGTTTTCCTAGATGTTCTGTTCTCAGATCTCTTATAGGGACTGTCTCTATCAACCCCCTAAATCTGGGTGTGAGCGTCTTCTTCTCGAAGGCTATAAATATGCTTCTGGCGAACTCTATTAGTGCGGGCTTAAACACGTTCTCAATCATGTATTCGGGGTCCTCCACGAGTCTCGTAGCAAGATCCTCATCGTAGTTTATGAGATCGATGAAATCGATAACTATACTGTTCTCCCCCCTTAGTATTGCGTCTCTGATACGGTTTCGGTACTTGAAGTCCCCGTCTGCACCCTTGGTGTTTTCGAGGAAATCTATAGCTCTAGATAGAAGATCTGTGACCTCCTCCCTGTTCTGTAGAAGCTCGTTAGCCACGGCTAGACTCACCCCTGCCACTCTCTATAAGGCTGTTTAGCCAGATATTAACCACATCCATGAATCTCCTGAATAGTATCCTCTCCTCCAGACTCATACCGTTTTCAAGCTCCTCCAACTTCTCTTTAGCTATCAAGGAGGATAATATTATTTTCTGAAGCCTCAGAAGAACCAGGCGGGATAGGTTTTTACGTATCTTCTCCAGCTCCAGAAGAGCCTCGGGGTCTCTGCCCGACCTGTATTTTTCATATAGATCACTAATCAGGTTCTTCGACTCTAGATAGAAATCCACGGGTATGTTGCCCAGAGATATCTGATTCTTTCTAGATAGAGCCTCCTCCGTGAACTTGGCTTTATTTATGTCGTTTACGCTCGATACGCTTCTCTTAACCTCAACATATCCGAGCTTCTCCATCTCATACGCTATCCATCGAGGCATCTCTATCTCGATCCCCTTAATAAACTCTATATCGCTGAACGGGGTTCTACCTATGGTCCTTAAGACAACTACCCTCACTGGGGAAAGCATCTGCGCTAGTGCTGCAGCCTCGATATCTTTTATGTTGAGCAGATTGGGTCCCCCTACAATTTATTTCTCTGCTAATGTGGCTATAATAGCTCTACCCTTAAAACTATACTCTATAATTTATCTCTGGTCTTTCCTATGTATTATTAGCTGTAGTCGATATAATCGAGGTGGCTGATCTTGGTTCAGCAATCAAGCATACTTATAGGTATAGTGGGCAAGACAAACGTGGGTAAGTCTACTCTTTTCTCAGCCCTAACAATGCTTCCGGTAAAGATCGAGAATAGGCCCTTCGTAACTATCGAGCCCAACGTCGGTATAGCTTATGTCAGGTCTGAGTGTCCACATAGATCTCTTAATCTGCCCAAGTGCGACCCCATCAACTCGCTGTGTATAGAGGGGTATAGATTCATCCCCGTAAAGGTTATGGATGTAGCCGGTCTTATCCCGGGAGCCCATAGGGGCCGTGGCCTGGGCAATAAGTTTCTGGATGATATTAGGCAGGCGAACGCATTGATACACGTTATAGACGCCTCAGGATCTACTGATGGGGAGGGGAACCCGGTTAAGCCTGGATCCTATGACCCCTTTGAGGATATAGTAGCTATTGAGAGGGAGATAGATCTCTGGATGTTTTCAATAATTAGAAACGGCTGGGATAAGCTGTCTAAGGGGCTGGATCACGTACCGCAGGATCAAGCCATAGATAGACTGACCCAGAGACTATCGGGTCTTAGCATAAGGAGAACCCATGTTGTGCACGCCTTGAAGCGAAGCGGTCTCGACACAAAGAAGTTCTCTCTCTGGGATAGCGATGATCTATTGAGTTTTGTGAGCGAGCTGAGGAAGGTATCCAAGCCGACCATTATAGCCGCTAACAAGGCCGATCTCCCCGAGTCGATAGATATAATTAAGAGCCTAATGGAGAGGGCTAGGGATAGGGTTATTGTTCCTGTCTCCGCCGAGATCGAGCTTGCGTTGAGGAGGGCTAGCAAGGCTGGTTTGATCCGTTATATACCCGGTGATCCTG
>JALXCO010000218.1 GCA_026990885.1 Desulfurococcales archaeon | reverse complement strand
GCTAGAGGGGCTATAGCCAAGCCGCCTATCTCCTATGATGCTTCACGCTACCTATATTATCTGGTGTACTACTAGGTATTTATTTGCTCTCCAGCGATAACATATTTTTAGAGGGGTTATCTTTGGAGAGGCAGCAGCCACCCATAACTCTTGACGAGGCTGTCCTACTGGCTATAGCTGAGGGCTATTCATCCATCTCGGCTATAGCTAGCAGGCTTAATGTCGATAGAAACGCTGTTATGGAGAGCATCTCTAGACTGCATGCTAGGGGTCTGATCAGGGTTGAGGAGTCTGGATTCTTCATATTTAGATCCAAGAAGCTCGTGCTTACCGAGAGAGGCTTCCAGGAGGTTGCTAGGGTTAAGGAGAAGCTGGGTAGATGGATTGAGAGCCTGGGTAGTGAGAGGGACGCTGTGTTGAGGGATCTCGCTGCCGACTACGGGTTCCTTCTCCCTGTTCTCTACCTTCTAGGCTTTATGGCTTTAACCGATCTGTACTCGGGTCTGGATCAGCCTGTCGACGAGGGCGGCGGGGAGGAGCCTGGATTCGATGACTTCGATGCCGATGTTGATGTAGCGTAGTCCAGCTATAGATCCTTTTTTACCCCCGGGATTTCTCTGGCCTCCAGCTTTATTTATTGATTTAGAGACAATACTCTATATTGGTGGTTTCTTGGGGTCCGGGGAGTCTATATGTGTGGATTTCGATCGGGGCTTCGTGCTCAGGCCTATAGGGTTTGTTAGGCATGGCTTCAGCGATGAGGAGGTTAGGGCTTCATCAAACGGTGTTGATGCCTCTATCGAGATCCTGCCTGAGTTCTCTGAGGGGCTCCACGGTATCGAGGGGTTCTCACATATAGTTGTTGTTGCTTTCCTACATAAGTCCGATAGGAGGCTTCTCAGGGTTAAGCCCAGGAGGCTCCGCAGGTTTGGTGTCTCCGAGGATGAGCTCCCCAGTGTTGGTGTTTTCAGCACTGACTCCCCTCTCAGGCCTAATCCTATTGCTGTCTCTGTTGTTAGGCTTGTCTCTGTTGATGGCCGGTTTCTGAGGGTGTCTAGATGCGATCTTTTCAGCGGGACCCCTGTTCTCGATATCAAGCCAGTTACCAGGGATAAGGCTCCTTCGGATCTTAGCTTCCCTAGATGGTATGTTGATCTTGTGGATAAGGTTAGGGCTAGGTCGGGTGTTGATCTGGACCACATATAGCTTATAGCCAAATCCAGGGCTACTCGCCACCCGCCAGAACTATGTGTGAGGCCAGGATGTTTCTAAGGCCTCTGAACTCCTCTATAGCCTCGGCCAGGCCGAGGTCCCTGGATGTAACAACCATATAGGATGAGTCTCCCCTGAACTCTATAAGCCTTGTTGGTGCTGAGCCCATATACTCGACATGGGCCCATCCAGCAAGCACTATACCCCTGCCGTAGCTATCTATGCTCGACGCAGTTATTCTAGCCATAACGGTATCCTTGTAGGCCTGGGCCTCCAGAAGCTTTATGGGGTTAAGCATAGCCATCGGCCCCTCCCTGGGTATCAGCTCCATGAACCTGTCTCTATACCCTGTATAGTCTGTCTTAACATCGCCAGCACCAACCGGGGAGTCGGCTATCGAGTCCACGGCCCCCAAGCCTGATCTTGCTATCCTGGCGGCTTCCTCCCTCGGGGGCATTACCCCAACGATCTTTATCCCTCTAGCCTTAGCCTCATCCATGAGTGGCCTATAGATCTCCAGCGGAAAACCCTCCCTACCTCTAGAGTAGTGCTCGAGAAGCTCTCCCCAGCCTATCTTGCCCTCGAGCCATCTATCCAGCAGGCTCTGCTGCCTATAGTTGAACATCTCAAGCCCGAGGAACCCTAGGCTCTCTTCATCGTCTATTAGCCTTAGAATATCCCTCACGCATGAGATCATCCAGCTTTTGGCGTGGACCTCGCCGAAGAAAACCACTTCTACCCCGGATCTTCTGGCCTCCTCAACAAGCATTTGGGGTTTGGTGTCTCTCCAGGTTACCAGGTTATATATCCTGTACATGCCGATCATACCAGGTGTATAGCCAAAAAATATTGTGCTGTGGAGGTTTATAGGGTTATCTGTGGCGCCATGATCTAGGGCTAAGCATCACAAAAATATTTTTTATTTACCCCCGGAAATACCGTCTTGGATCCTTGGCTAATCAGCTGGATTAATGGATAAAAAATATGTTTCTACCTTCTTTAGCGCCTAGATATAGCCAGCCCTACTTGTCTCCGGACTTCTTCTTATGGCTGTGTTTACCACAGTTGCACATGGTATGCACCGATTGATTGTTGGTAAGGGGCTATATATTGGTTACCGTTGGATTTGCGGTTTTTCAAAAAATATTTTTTGCATATCCAATGTAAATATCTGCACCAGCCACACCCAAACAATCCTTGAAGGCTCACCGCCTACAACGATCGAGACGGAAGCTCCGGAATGAGGGAGAAGCGCCTCAAGCCACAGCGGGGGACTCCGCGGATAGCTTGGTTGATACAGATCACTATAGATCCATAAGCCACGCCGGCTCCCGATCATACTAGGCTAGACGGACGAGATCGTGGATTAAGATATTAGGATCAAAAATACTAAAAATAATATAGTATTTTATTATGTAACTATTGATGAGGCGTGGGGCCTTGGAGGCTGGGAGGTCCCTGTATTCGGTCTCCGCTGCCCTGGTTCTCGTGGGTGGGGCTCTGGTTTTCGGCTACTCGATCCTTACGATGATCACTCCCATACCACTGAACCCGGCCAATATAGCTAAGACGGTACTGGGGCTTGTTCCTGGCTTGGCGCTGGTTCTGGCTGGTGTACTTATTTTTAGGGGGTCCACGAAGACTAGGAGGCTGGGTGGGGCTCTGGCTATAGCTTTTGGTGTGGTGAGCATATTTGTTGGTGGAGGGTTTTTCTTGGGTATGATCCTGGCTATAGCTGGAGGTGTAGCGGCTCTCGCGCTGAGATAGCTATCATCACCTCTACCCCAATCCGTTGGGCTCGATGAGACTACCCTGCATATATCCTGGAGTGGCCATATAGTTATTATCTTAAAATATAAACTAATATATAGCTGTCGGAGAACCACCCGGCGGGATGCGTATTTTGCCTGTAGAGCCTGTCCTTGAGTGGATACGGAGAAGCGGTGCCGGGTGGAGGATCCTTAGATTCTCGAGAAGAACTACAACTGTTGATGATGCTGCTAGGGCTCTCAATATAGATAGATCCCTTATCGTTAAGACGATCATAGCTGTGGCCTGCGGCAAGACATACGCCATAATAGTTCCAGGGGATAGGAGGCTAGATCTAGATAAGCTATCTAGAGTGGCTGGCTGTAGGGCGAGGCTGGCTAAGCCAGCTGAGGTGGAGGAGAGGACTGGCTACTCTGTGGGCGGGGTCCCTCCGGTAGCTTTGCCGAGTGATATAGTGGTTATCATGGATCAATCTATAGCTGAGCTAGATATTGCGTATGGTGGGGGAGGAGAGGATGGAGCGCTGCTGGAGTTCTCGCCAAAGGAATTGATACGGCTGGCAAAACCGATCCTCATACCCATATCCAGGTAGCGACTATAGCCGAAAACCCATAAGTAAAGCTATAAAAGGGCTTCCAGAAAAATTAGCTGCATTCAACCTATGATATGTATTCCCGGTAAATAACTTGAACCTCCGGTTTCATCACTATCTCATTAATCAGGATATCCACATTCGCTAAATAGAGTATTGGGCTGCTAATCTATAGCGATTCATATGCTCTAATACGGAAATTGTAGAGGGACACAATCATAACTGGCCCCGAAACTACGATTTCCCATGCACCTCCAGGTTGCCCGTTATTCGGCTTCACTCTCCCTTGATTCTTAATCAACCCACTATTGATGCTGTCTATAGGTATTCCACCTATTCTATATTTTGGGGCTCCTGGTAACGCTAGAAGCTTCTGAGCCTCATTTTCGTCATCGGTGTATAGTGTTGTCCAGTAGGTTCCGTATGGGTTTGTAGAGAAAACTATTTTTGTGTCTTTAATGAACCTTATTTCACTGTCGCTTCTTATATACCTGTAGATATAGAATTTGCTGCCGAAATTGAATTTCTGACCTCTCCTGTATTTATCGATAATATTGTTGTACCAATAACTCCATGATGGTGTATGTGACAAGCCTATCACCAAATAATGCATTCACCTGATTTCAGGCAGATCTGTTGCGGTATTTTTACGTAGGTAGTTGTATAGATTAATAAATAATTTATTCACAGCACTAGAATCTAGGGGCAGTCCATGAATTTTTGCCTCGCGTACTAGAATTTCTCTTTGGCTTTGTAGAGGCACTCTACCATCGATCTCTCTCCAAGCATATATTCTAACGG
>JALXCO010000217.1 GCA_026990885.1 Desulfurococcales archaeon | reverse complement strand
CACCTAATCTTACCAGCCTTATCCCACCTCTGTATTGTCCTAACAGTTACTCCCAGTAGTTTTGACGCTTCCTTCATCGTATAAAGTCGTCCCATATCTACCAATGACTATATTTGCCTATCAAATATTTAACTGTTTAGTTGGGCACAAACTCAACAACGGCCACACGATTCTCTATGTCCTCAGCTGTATCGGGGCACTGAAGCTTGATGTATCTATACGCCAGCCATAGATCCACATAGTTGTCGTAGAACACGCTCACAGGATTACCGCTTTGGCCTCCCGGATAGACACCATAGATCTCGCATCCAGGCGCTTGAGGAGACATAACTGCTAGAAACCTCCAGCTGGGCCCGTTTCTAACGTATACGGGGTCCTCAAGTATGTTGAGGTCCCACGGTATAGGGGCGTTCATCAATGTGCCGAACCCCCCATCCTCGGGGAAGGGACCTCTAGAGAGCTCAGGGATCATAGATAGATGGGCTAGATACAGTCTATGAACCTTTCCCCAGCTCCAGTTACCTATATCGCTTCCGAACATCTCCTCAAGCCTATCTAGAGCTGTTGAGAGCGACTCTCTAGCTACATCCTCGAAGCTAGGGCTGAACCACTTGCTGTCTTTTGCGTTCTTAATTAGCCACACAACAGTTGAGGGTGGTGGGTAGAACCTGTAGGCAACTCCTCTATCGGCTAGATAGCTTCTAAACATAGAGTCCTGGAGAGCCGAGAACCAGGCCCACCATATTGTTGGTTCTACTCTATCTTTAAGCATTAGGTGATCCCATCTAGAAAGAAGATCTATAACATAACCAAATCTAGGATCGTCAGCATCTCTAACCGCGTCGATAAGATCGTTCAGAACCATATACGAGTACCAATCAAACACATCAGACTGGTATCTAGCCATGTCGTCAAGGTCGTGCTCATCCTTTGAGTCGAGAAGCATGTGTATTCTGTGGGCCCTCCCCCCGGGGTCCCACCATCCGCCAAGTATGAAGTATGGGTAGTAGGGTCCAACATTCATTTGATTCGCTGTAGCTATATACCCTCTATCTGGATTGATTGATTTGGGTATATGCTCGTAGGGTACATAGCCGATCCACTCGTAGCCGCCTGTGCCGTTGAGAATAGATCTACTACCTATAACGGGGACCTCAACACCGATTGGCAGAGCAACAACCCTAACAGGAAACAGTCCGGGGACAAACACGGCTATGTTGCCATAGATATCGGCATACACTATATTCTGTGAGGGAACATCCCAAAATCTGAGAGCATCAATGAAGTCGTTGAGGTCCCTCGCCCTACCCATATAGTAGGCCGCTATACTCTCCCTGGTAACTCCAGAGCCATCGTTTGCGAATCCAGCGTTTCCGGTCCATCTGAAGGATATAGCCAGCCCATCTCTAGCCGCGATAATGGGGCCGTGTACAGTTATATTTATAGTGAGCTCTATATCGTCGCCTCCCTTAACCCTTATAACCTCCTTAACCTGGCTCATCTCGAGCCACTCACCATTGAAATAGTACCTTGTGGGGTCCCCAGGATCCAGCTTCTCGAGATAGAAGTCGATAACACCTATCTGCGCATTGGTGAGGCCCCAAGCCACCACACCGTTGCTGCCTATGATAGGGAAAGGAATCCCGGGCAGTGTTGCGCCAACAACACTGTAGTTTCCAGCCTTTACCCCAACTATAAACCAGAGGGATGGCAGATTTAGGGGTAGATGGGGATCGTTGGCCAGCATGGCGGAGCCTGTGGAGCTTAGATCTGGTGAAACAACCCAGTTGTTGCTTCCTATACCTCTTGGAAGCTCTCCAAACATTTCCATGGCTTCGATCAGCAGGTCCTCAAGCTTCGATGAGAGCTCGGGATCCTTCAGGTCGAGACCGGTAGCCCACTCCTCAAACCAGTTTAGGCCTCTAAGTATATCAGGATCCACATTAATGCTTAACCCATCAATAGCCCCACTACCTGGGACAGCAGTCACGTTATCCTGGAAATATGGGTGGACGGGCCAGAGAATATTTACGTCTTCCGGATCTAGCTTTATGTAGAGATACGTTAAAGCTAGAGGATACCAGAAGTTGGTTAACGTCCAAGCCATGTATTTAGCCCATAGAATCGAGTCCGCAACGCTCCAGGGCTCGGGCTCGTAGCCCAGCAGCTTAAACATTAGCGGTAGCCTGTCCTCGGATTTCATCTTGCTTATCGCTTGATTAACACCCATGGAGTAGGCCGCCAGAAGCCTATATACAGCCTCGTGGTTCTCCATCAGCCATCCAGCTGTTTTCTCAGCTGATCTTTTGAGCCCCACAATCCTCATGAACTTATCCACCTCGATAGTCTCGGGCCCTATAATCTCAGAGAGCCTCCCAGAAGCCAGCCTCCTCTGGATATCCATCTGCCAAAGCCTGTACCAGGCATGTAGGTAGCCTAGAGCGTAGAACGCGTCCTCCTCGCTCTCGGCAAATATATATGGGATATTGTTGCTGTCGAAAACAACTACCACTCTATCCTTTAGGCCTTGTAGCTTTATTCTGCCCGAGAACGTTTCCCCAACATCGAGTGATTTAAGAACGCCTGAATAAGGATCCATAAGCCTGATAATCACACCAGCAGGAGTTGAGGCCAGGGAAAACACAAGAACCACAAGAATCGTGAGCGGGAAAACAGCCTTGAGGAGGGGACCTCTCCCCAAAAGTATGCACCATATCAATTATAGCTGAAGATAGATATAACTCATCCATCTATTAATCTATTAGCTCTAATACGGGATTAGATTTGGTGAATGATGACACGGCTGTGACTCGAGTATTCGATGAAGAGCCGTGTTTAAGCTGATCTATGTGGTTAAACCAGGTGGTTCTATGGGTGATGTCTATAGAATGTTTCTCGACATGGTCGGCGGTAGCAGGTATATTGTAGCGTTCACCGGTGCGGGTGTATCCGCGGAGTCGGGTATACCTACATTCAGGGATAAGGGTGGGCTGTGGGAGAGGTTCAGGCCTGAGGAGCTGGCTAGTGTTGAGGGCTTTATGAGGGACCCCGTAAAGGTTTGGAGATGGTATATCTGGAGGATGAGGACTATATATAGCTCAGAACCAAACTATGCGCATCTAGCTCTAGCCCTTCTAGAGAGGAAGGGTAGGCTCAGGTCTATCATCACGCAGAATATAGATGGGTTACATGCGAAGGCTGGTTCTAGGCTTGTGATCGAGATTCATGGATCTATATGGCGGGTTAGATGCGCTAGATGTGCATATAGATCAGAGATCAAGGAGGTCCCCAATGAATCAGAACTACCGCCCAGATGCCCAGAATGCGGATACATGCTACGCCCAGACGTTGTATGGTTCGGTGAACCCCTAGATAATATGAAGTGGAGCATGGCGGTTAGGGAGGCCACGAGATCAGATCTATTCATTGTTATAGGCACAAGTGGAGCCGTATACCCTGCTGCAGAGCTTCCATATATAGCTAGAAACAGCGGATCGAGAATCATCGTGATCGACCCAAACCCAACGGCTTTCGACAATATAGCCGATCTCAGGATATGGTCGAGGGCCTCAGAGTTCTTTAGAGGGATCTGGAGAGATCTCGAGTCGCTACCTCCCTTAGATCCTGCTTAGCGATCTAACAGCATTCTCTATCCTAAACGATATCGCGTATGATGCTAAAGCAACCAGTATCGATAGAGACCCTAGGGCGAGAGATGACTGCCATAAAGCTATAAACGTGGATAACACACCCATAGATATGGGGCCGAGCGTATCTCCCAGATCGCTTGTGAAGTGCCAGTAGCCGAGGAATCTGGAGGATGACTTTCTATCCAGCATCGACCCTATATCGGATCCCATAGTAAGCATCGTTCCAGACCCGAGTCCATGCCCGAGCCCGATTACCGATACGGAAGCTATATATAGGGCTTCACTATAGCTGTAGGACAGCATCACCAAACCTGCACCCATAACCATGAAGCTTAAAAGTATAGAGGTCCTCCTCCCCACCCTATCCATAATAACCCCGGAGGGGTATGCGGCTAGAGCATCAAGGAGGCCTGAGATCCCCATCGAGAAACCTATAACGAGATCATCTAGGCCCAAGACAATACTGCCGTAGATAGGGATTATGAAGAATCTGCCGTAGCGTATTACCTGTATCAGTGCTAGAAGAATGAACATTACATATACGTATTTCTTGATCTCTTGAAAAGCTTCCCTCCCTTTAGATGCTTCATTCACCCTATCGCTACCCGTATCTCCGTAACCGTGTTCCGGTCTATCCATACTGCTCAACCTATATCGATCCTCGACGCGGGACCCCATAATAAATATAGCCATAGAGGGGGCGGCAAGAAGCAGTGTTGATAGGAATGCCTCTT
>JALXCO010000216.1 GCA_026990885.1 Desulfurococcales archaeon | reverse complement strand
GCTAAATTCTATACTAAGAGGGAGATCGTGGATATGATTAACCAAGCGGGATTCAGGATAGTTGATGCTGCAGGGGTACTTAGCTTCAGTCCTAGAGACACCCACAGATTTGAGCGCCCGTCGAGGGAGCTCGATGGCAAGGGATTCATATGCTTCAAGGCTAGAAAGGCTTGAAATGGCCTACGAGCATGGGTAGGCTCTCTCGATGATTACTTGGGCTCGAAGTAGTGTATATCGTTGCTTGTCGATATTATCTTCTCTAGGATTTTTGTCGGCTCCAGGTCTGAAAGATCGTATATTCTTGGTCTTGGAGGCTCATCCCTTATACCGTATTCCTCGAGTGCTTTGCGTATTCTCTCCTTAACCTGATCTAAACCCAGCTTTGAGTGGTATATGGTGCCCAGGCTAAAGTTAAGCATGTCGGCTATATGCTCGTCTCCACGCTCGGCGTGTATGTGTGGGTTTCTGGATTCTATCTGGTAGATCTTTATTTTATCCGAGATGATCGGGCAGTCACCATCCTCCAGGCCTAGATAGCACATTTCAATTAGGTTGACGAGCTCGTAGGGCTCTACAGCGAATCCCCCTGACCACTTCATTTTTAGGGCTAGGTCTATGGTTAACGCGTGTTCACCGCTATTGGCTGTTTTAATTATGTCTGTCTCATACTTCCTGTATAGGGATAGGGCGTAGTTGAGTATGGATTCGGTTATTGAGGATACCCTGCCTCTCTTCCTGAGGTATATGTCGGATGAGGCCAGCTTACCCTTGTAGGGCCACTTGATCCTGATCATTGCATACTTGCTCTCCGACATCAGGAATCCTGAGTAGTAGATCATTGCGTACTCGTACGCGGATCCAGGAACATAGTTGTCGCTATCGATAAACCCAACATACTTGTATCCGAACGCCGCCGCCGTTAGTATCCCCAGGATCATTCCCTCCCCCTTCCCCGATCTAACCTTGCCACCACTGATCATCGGCTCAAGACTGGTTCCCCTTAGGGCCTCGCTCCACACCGGGTCTTGCTGGTGGAGAATTATAATACCCCTTCTAGTGTTTCTATGTATGGATCTCACCAGATCAACCTCATCAGCGTATCTATCCACAGGCTCCCTAGAGGATGCGGAAACCACAATTACCAGGGATACATGTGGGATCGCGGATATAACCCCCTCGAGGGTTAACAGCTCCTCGTCTTTGACCGGGATCACTATGGCTGTTCTCGTGGCATAATCTATCAGTAGGTCTTTATTCGCTGTGAAGACCTCTCCAAACCCTTTATAGCCTAGAGTATCTATCTCTAGGACCCTGATCAGGTCGAATATGTTTATGCTCCCGAAACCCTCGAACTTTCTGGGTGACTCGATCATCATGGATAATCACATCTAGTGAGCGTTATACTGTATATTTATAACTTAAATCTTATTTATAACACTCCTTATAAAACTTTATTGATTTTCACATCCACATATAAATTCCTATATAGCATCAATCCATATGTGTATATCATGTACGGCGATGTAGGAGCCAAATACGGTCCCTACCCGGAGTTCTGCCTAGAGAGATGGCAGTCCCTCAGGGAGTGGGATGCGAGAATCAATCTAGCCGACAGCGGTGTCGAGCCGTTTATGCTTGGGGACATCATGGATCCGGGGTCCCTAGCCAAGATAAAGCTGGGATACGGGCACACTAAGGGCGATCCTGAGCTGAGGAAAATGATTCTGGAGCTCTATAAGGCGGACCTATCTGAAGACAACGTGATACTAACCAGCGGTGGAGCTGAGGCGAACTATATATCCGTGTTATCCCTCGTAAAGCCGGGTGACGATGTCGTTTTCCAGGTGCCGAACTACATGCAGATTGAGGGGTTGCTATATAGTATAGGTGCTAGAATAAGGTATCTCTGGCTCGATCCCGAGAGGGATTTCCGAATAGATATAGACTCCATCTACAGCGTTATTGATAGAGACGTTAAAGCGATCATACTCAACAACCCCAACAACCCTACTGGGAGGATGATCGGTGACGAGGCATATAGGGCTATAATCGATTTAGCCGAGGACTATGGTGTATGGATAGTTGTTGACGAGGTGTATAGGGGTTTAGAGATAGATAAGCCCATCACACCCAGCATTGTGGAGATGTACGATAAAGCGATCTCAACCAACAGCCTCTCCAAGGTTTTCGGCGCTCCAGGCCTCAGGCTGGGATGGGTTGTTTCCACGGTGAGGGAGGCTATAGACTATATGTGGGGCGTTAAGGACTACACATCTATAGCTCCACCCATACTAAGCCAAGAGATAGCTAAGAATATCATTGCCTCGATAGATAGAGTGATTGGCAGGGCTAGGGGTATAGTTGCCAGGAACCTACAGATCTTTAAAAAGGTTTTCGGAGGCATGGAGAGCGTATCTATCGTGGAGCCGGATGCCGGGGCCTTTCTTCTTCTCAAGATAGTTAGTGGTGAGTCAACGCTCAGTATGTGTGAGAGGCTCTATAGGGATAGGGGTATTCTGGTGAATCCGGGTGAATGCTTCATGATCCCTGGATACATCCGGGTGTCTCTCGGATCAGCAGATCATCAAAGATACGAGAGAGACCTCGAGGAGCTTAAGGGGTTTATAGAAGGATCTTTCTAGCACACAGATAAAAAACAAGATAAATCAATTGCCTAAATTAACCGGTTCACCCTATTTCACGGTGTGGCCAATCACAGATCTATGTTGGCGTCGCCCTATACTCTTTCCCGAGAAGCTCTCTGGCTATGATCATCCTCATAATGTTTGGAGCCCCCTCAGCACCAGAGAGATAGCTGAACACACCCCTCAACGCTGATTCAGCCACGAACTCTGTGGTGTAGCCTACAGCCCCCAGCATCTGTGTTAGGTCTGCTATAGCCCTAAAGCTCTTATCAACACCCAGAAGCTTCGCAGCGGAGCTATATTTATATGCGTTAGATCTCGACTCCTGACCCCTAGCGTATTTATCGACAACATCCGCCGCCTTAACCACAAGGTTCCATGTGGCCTCAAGCTCGCTCCATATCTCGGCGATTCTGAACTGTATACCCTCGTATCTGGCTAGGGGCCAGCCAAACAGCTCCCTGTTCTTCACGTACTCCATCACCTCGTCCAGGATCCTGAATGCCGACCCTATAGCTGCTCCACCTATAAGGACTCTAGCCCTCATGAATCCCTCCATGGCGTAGATGAATCCCGATCCCTCCTCACCAATCAGGTTCTCGGCTGGGAGCTTTACATTGTCCATCTTTATGGATCCTGTGCTTATCCCCTTTCTCCCCATGGTCTCGAACGACCCTGTAGATATCCCCTCAAGATCTATTGGTAGGTAGAAGGCAGATATAGCCCTGTACGACCTCTCATCCCTGGTTTTAGCCAGAAGAAAGAACCCGCCACCCCAGCTTTTGGCTTCCTGCACACCGCTTATATATACCTTCTCGCCGTTAACTATATAGTGCCCGTTCTCCCTTCTAGCCCTTGTCCTTATGCCGGCCACATCACTCCCTCCATGGGGCTCTGTGGATGCTATCCCCAGGAAGCTCTCCCCGCTCGTCACCTTAGGCAGAACCATCTCCTTTAGGTGGTTGTCTGCGTAGGTCTCAATCATCTTTCCCCAGACATTGTTGACAACTATATATACAGGCAGGCTCATAGCGGGATCGTGGTACCCAACCTCCCTCATTATGTGTGTTGCCGTTAACAAGTCCAGCTCCGGCCCCCCATAGCTCGATGATATGTTGGGTGTTAGGATCCCTTGCTCAGCCATCTTTTTGAAGAGCTCTCTAGGCATTCTGCCCTCATGCTCAATCACCCTGTAGAGTGGTGCGACCTCTCTAGCTAGAAACTCCCTAACGACTTTAATGATCGAGTCTATCTCCCTCTCTCTACTGTCGGATAGCATATATATCTACCCCGCATCTATGCTTAATTACTAGTTATTACTAGCTAATTATATATAGAGCCTTTAACCCGCGCCCAGCTACCAGATGTTTTTGGCGGGTATACCTGTTCTAGTGAGCTTTCTGAGGTCCAGGATCCTGTCTATCTCCTCATCGCTGAACCCGATCTCCCTCAAAGCCTGCCTGATGGGGGTTCCAGAAGCAACCTTTCTAGCCACCTGGGAGGCCTTATCATAGCCTATAATCGGCGAGATCACAGTTATCAGCGCAGGACTCTTCTCAGCAAGCTCTAGAGCCCTCTTCTCGTCCGGCGATATCCTGTCGAGCACATATGTCCTCATCCTCCCCAGAGCCTCCGAGAGAAGGGTTATCTGCGTCACTATATTGTATCCAACCAGCGGTATACCCATGCTCAGCTCGAATTCCCCGAGGGTGTTGGCCATGGCGTTAGCCTGATCCAGCCCCACAACCTGTGAGGCCGCAAGCATCGATGCCTCAACAGTTACTGGGTTGGTTTTCCCGGGCATGATGCTGCTTCCAGCCACCTCCTGGGGGATATCGATCTCGCCGATAGCCGTGAAGGGCCCCGAGAACATTAGCCTGATGTCCTGGCACAGCCTATATAGATCGAGCGCGATAGCCCTGAAAACACCGCTTAGAGACACGAGATCCGTTAGAAGCCTCATGGCCCTAAACCTGCTCTCTGCGGGCTCAACATCGATCCCGGTCAGCTCCCTAATAACACCTATAACCCTCTCAGGATACTCTGGATGGGTATTCAACCCCGTCCCTACAGCAGTCCCTCCGAGGGGAAGCTCCCTAACATACTTTGCAGCATCCTCGAGAAGCCCAAGATCCCTCTTAAACGCGTCTAGATACGCACCAAACTCCTGGCCCATGGTTACTGGGAGGGCATCCCTCAGATGGGTTCGCCCGGGCTTAACTACACCCTCCGTCTTCCTAGCCAGAGCCTCAAGACCCTCAATAAACGTGTTCAGCGCTGGCAGGAGTCTATCCTTAATCTCCCTCAAGGCAGCAAGCCTTATGGCTGAGGGCACAACATCGTTCGATGACTGCCCCATATTGACGTGGTCGTTCGGATGCACGCTTCTCCCGCTTATCTCGCTCGCTCTAGCGGCTATAACCTCATTGATATTCATGTTGAGCCCTGTACCCGATCCTGTCTGGAACACGTCCACAACGACAGCGCTATCGTGCTTTCCGTCGATAACCTCTTGGGACGCCTTAATTATCGCTTCAGCTATATCTCTCTCGAGAAGCCCGAGATCCCTATTAACCCTGGCGGCTGAATACTTTATAACCCCCATAGCCCATATGATGCTTCTCGGAAACCTTGTGCCTGTATTCAGGAATACATCGACAGCTTTAGAAACATACTTCAATACTATCCCCGATTAAATATATGTTTATACCAGTTTAAAACGGCACCATCTAGATACCAACCAGGCTATACCTCGGCTAGAAGCCTAGATACATGCCCACTCTTTAAGGCCTCCCTATACCTCGACACCACCTCGGACGCGTATTCGCTGGTTATCTCTGCTCGAGGGGTTATAGGCCCGGGGGACCCGTCACCGTATCTCGGGATAACATGCACATGGAAGTGGAATATGATCTGGCCGGCGGAAAGCCCCTTATTAGTTACAACCCTGAAGCCGGAGGCCCCCAGCCCCTCCATGGATGCGGCGCCGAAGGCTCTAGCTAGCAGAAAGGCCTTGCTAACTAGCCCTGATGGTGTATCGACTATATCGCTGTAATGATCCTTTGGGGTTATCAGTATATGCCCGTAGCTTATGGGGTATTTATCTAGAAACACTATCGTGTCCCGATCCTCGTATATGATCCATGCACTCTCGACACCCTTAACAATGTTGCAGAAAACACATGAACCTGAACCCATAACACCCACCTCCCCGGAAGTCCATCAAGATATAACTCATGGTTGGCTAGTAAATTAATATTTATCCCTCTATAGGGAATCACTATATGGATGATGAAGTGGGCAGCCATGAATAGCTAATGAAGACCTCAACTCACTCTGACAATTATTGGTATGAGGATAATAGACAATGGAATGAGTGGGGCCAAACCCACATATCTCCAGTGCTTAAGCTTCACTACGCCATAGTATATGGATAAGGCATGTGTAGCTATGGCCAACGGTAGGCTCTGGATCTCTAGGGACCCCACTATATAGCTATATATGGGTAGATAGATCGCTAGAAGATAAGTGAATATAAACCCCTTTACATCGCTTAATTTATTCCTGAGCACCCCAACAACTATAGGATAGATCACAGCCAGCAGCGCCACATATGCTAGAGACGCCAAAACACCATAGCTATAGCTATCTCCCGAACTCAATAATATGCCCGTAACCTTGTTTCGATTAGAGGCAAATAAGCTGAGAGCCGAAGGCGGGCTTGAGCCGATCAAAATCTAATTAGCTGGATTACCTAATGATTCAGTGGTGTTGTGTGTGGATGATGACTTTATAATACAGCGTGTCGACGCCCTACAGGTTCTAGATTCTAGAGGCGATCCCACAGTTGAGGTTTCCGTCGCAACGAAGAAAGGTGTTGGAAGGGCTATAGCGCCTTCAGGAGCTTCTAAAAGCAGGTTTGAGGCTGTCGAGCTTAGGGATGGGGACCCCAGGGTCTATAGGGGTAGATCTGTTCTTAGGGCCGTGGAAAACGTGAGGAGGTATATAGCTCCAGCGCTTGCCGGGCTGGATTCTAGGGCTCAGAGGTTTATTGATGGAAAGCTGATAGAGATTGATGGAACACCGAACAAGTCTAGGATAGGCGGGAACGCTATAACGGCGACAAGCCTGGCTGTTCTCAAGGCGGCCAGCGACAGCATGGGTTTACCTCTATTCAGGTATGTTGGTGGTTTGAGGGCTAGTGTCCTCCCCATACCTATGATGAATATCATCAATGGGGGTGCCCACGCGGGCAACGATCTCGCCTTCCAGGAGTTCATGATCGTCCCAGTAGGGTTCGACAGCTTCTCCGAGTCCCTCAGGGCAGGTGTCGAGGTGTATAAGTACCTTAAGGATATTCTTAAGGAGAGATACGGTGCGGCGGCCATAAACCTCGGGGATGAGGGCGGGTTCTCGCCACCTATGAAGAGCATATATGAGGCTCTGGATGCCCTCTCTGAAGCTGTTAGGAGGGCTGGCTACGATCTTGGCGGGTCTATATATATCTCGCTCGATGTAGCCGGCTCCCAGATATATGATCAGGCCAGCGGCTCGTATGTTGTTGATGGATCTAGTAGGGATCTTGATGGTATGATCGATCTATACATGGATATAGTTGAGAGGTACTCGATACTCTCTATAGAGGATCCGTTCCACGAGGAGGATGCGGAGGGCTTCGCCAGGCTTGTGGACAGGCTTAAGGGTAGGGCGATCGTTGTTGGAGACGATCTGCTATCAACAAACGCTGAACGGCTTAGGAGGGCTCTGGAGGGTAAACAGGTTACTGGAGCGCTTGTTAAGGTTAATCAGGCCGGGACATTCACTGAGGCTCTAGAGTATGTTGAGCTGGCCAGGGATCGAGGGATCATAACCATCATGAGCCACAGGAGCGGCGATAGCGAGGATAACGCTATAGCCCATCTAGCCGTGGGGATGGGTACGCCCATGATCAAGACTGGAGCCCCCGCAAGATCTGAGAGAACATCCAAGTACAATGAGCTCTTGAGGATCGAGAGCTACTTAGCTGGGGAATCCGTGTTCTTCGGTGAAAAAATACTGCTGTATATCGCTAGATGAGTCGAGCATGTTTGGGGTAGAGAGATAACAGTGTCTATGGCGTGAATGTCGATAGTATAATCAGCCCGAAGCCTATAGCAACCATTACTAGAGCGAACTTGTGGGGGGTCAGGCCAAAGAGGAAGTGGCCGAATTTATATGCCCCATACACTATATATGCGAATAATATCGTTACAACTATAGCGAACCCGGTGAACCACAGCACGGCTTTAGCGCTCGACATGAACGCTAGCCATGACGTGATCACTGAATACGGATCAAACGCCATTGAACCACCGTTTATCTAGCTATAGAGTTAGATAGATATTTAAACACAACCTCCCTACAGTTTCGGAGGACCCCACAGAGCTCCATCGCTGCGTGTGATACCGGCTGGGGGTTTAGCTACCGATCCGGGGGTTTACGGATTTAAAAAAGCTATATAGTATATATTATCATGTAGAGGTGCCTCAATTGCCCGCTAACCAGGGTATAAGGTTTCAGGAGAACATGGGCGATTTCGCTGAGCTACTGAGCAAGCTGGTGAAAGAGGAGAGGGAGTTCGCCGTGGTGATGGTTATAAGGTCCCAGGGCTCGACAGCCGCCAAGGTTGGTGCTAAAGGAATAGTGTTTCCAGACGGCAGGATCCTCGGATGGCTCGGAGGCTGGTGTGCGGAGAACGCGGTGATGACCGCGGTAATGGATGCTATAGAGAGTGGATCACCCAAGATTGTGAGGCTGGTTATGCAGGGTGAGGATTTAAGGAAGATTGGGGAGGACTATATAGAGGTCGGGACCCCATGCGGGGGTGAGGTCGACATATATATTGAGCCCGTCTACCCCAAGCCCCAGATAGTTATAGTTGGCGACAACGATGTGTCTAGAGCGCTTTCCAAGATAGCCAAGATTGTAGGCTTCAAGGTTGTTGTTGTTGATTCACTCGCCGTTAAGCAGAACTACCCCGATGCAGACCTCATACTCAGGAGCCTGAAGGATATAGCTAGCGTTAGAATGGATCGACACACCTACGCCGTGTTAACCACTATGGGCAGGGTAGGCATCGAGGAGGAGATTCTAGACACCCTCCTCAAGACAGATGTGGGGCTTATAGGTGTTGTATCCAGCGTTAGAAAAGCCAAGGAGATACTGGGCAACCTAATAAAGAAGAAGGGATACACACCAGACCAGCTCTCAAGGATCAGAGCACCCATAGGGGTAGATATAGGCTCGCTATCGCCGGAGGAGATCGCGCTAAGCATAGTTAGCGAGCTGGTAGCAATTAGGAGGGGCGGTAGCGGAAGATTCCTAGTAGAGGTTAAGGGGGACCCCCTAAAATCCCTTATGGAGGAGATAGAGGTCCCCCGAAAAAATAAATGAGTTAAAAATCAGGAGATGTAGAGCCGAGGAGCCGGCTACCTCCTGAACCTGATAACGGAGCCGAGAACAATACCTATTATCAGCGCGACAACACCTGCGGCTACAGCAGTTGTTGGATCGCTCACAGACACAGTTTCGGTAACCACCCTAGTCTGGATCCTGGTAACCTCCTCGGTCACAGTTTCAGGAACGGTCTCAGTCTCAACCCTTGTTTCCGTTACAGTCTCCCTCTGAGTAACGACCTCAGTAACGGTCTCCCTCTCAACCTCTGTCTTTGTGGTGGTGACTGTCTCGATCAAGGTAACGGTAGCGGTAACCATCTCCGTAACAGTCTCCCTAACGGTCTCAGTCACCGTGGTGGTTTTAGCCTCGGGAAAGCCAACAACTAGAACTCCCTCCATACCCAGCTCCCTATGGTTGGCGACCGGGCAGTATATGGCGAACACACCCTCCCTATCCGCAGTGAACTCGATGGTCTCGCTCTCACCTGGAGATAGAACGCTTGTTCTAACATTGAATCCGGAGATAACCAGCGCGTGGATCACGGAGCCCTGATTGGTGAAGGTGATCTTTACGGTATCGCCGACCTCAACCCAGATAGCGTTTGGGGTGAGCTTGAAGTCCTCACCAACTATAGTGAACTCCTTGGTTCTCTGCCCACTCCCGCCGTAGGACGGCTGCTCATGGTAGTAGGCAACCAGTATGGGTGTGATGGCTAAAGCGGCAAGGATAATTATCGATACTATAGTAGGGGTCCCCCTATACCCCGTCATGGGTGCTTATCCCTCGATAACGAGGTCCCCAACCATTCCAAGGGGCTTATGCGGTATACAGTATATAGTGAACGTTCCAGTCTTGTCCGCCGTGAACTCTATCGTTTCGCTCTGCCCAGGATTCAACCTAACGTTTATGTTGAACTCATCGATCGTGAATGTATGGAATATATTTCCTACATTAGTGATCTTGATCCTGACAACATCGCCAGCCTTAACCCTAATGGTTGCAGGCTCAAAGGAGTATTCCGTAGCTTTAACCTCGATCTCGATAACATTCCCCTCGGGAGCTCCCCCAACCTCCTCCTTGGCCTGTGGGGCCTCCTGCTGCTGCGGGGCGCCATATATGTTTCCATAGCCGCCTCCTAACAGGAAGAATGCGGCTACAGCAACCACTATAACTACAACTATCCCCAGAACTGCTTTTTGGGACACCATTTTCATTACCATATATTATATATTATTTAAGGTGTATATATTTTACTATTTAAATTTAATTAAGAAAACTAGGAGTAAAAAGATGCAAATGATACTCATGGTTAATTAACAAAAGCATTAATTTATCTATATCTTTCGATAACGATCTCGTAAACCCCGCCAACCCTCCTGAAAGAAACAACCCTATACCCTAGAACGTCACTAAGGCTTTTTATGGCGTACGATACTTCCGGATCGCTGGTAACCAGCTTAGCCCTCTCACCCTCACCAAGATCCATAACTATGTTTTTGAGCTCATCACTCCTGCTTGTTGAGCACATCGAGCTTAGGTAAGACAGATCTATAGTCCTCAAGCCCATACACCTAGCTCAATCCCTCTCTATAGGGACCCCCACCAGATTACCCCACTCGCTCCATGAGCCATCATACACGCGAACCCTAGGGTACTTCAGGAGCTCCTTAAGCACGAAATAAGTGAAGGCCGCTCTCTCACCTATTCTACAGTACACAATAACCTCTTTATCCCTGGTCACTCCCTTGGATTCATATAGATTTCTCAGCTCCTCGATACTCTTAAATGTGCCGTCCTCCCTAACCGCTTGCGCCCAGGGTATGTTTATGGCTCCGGGTATATGCCCTGCTCTCTGAGCGGCCTCGTTTGGGTACTCTGGAGGCGCCGAGATCTCGCCCTTGAATTCCGCCGGGCTCCTCACATCCACCAAAGCTACCTTTGGGTTTCTCAGATTCTTTAATACATCCAGGAAGTATGCTCTCTGGGTGAGATCTATCTTTGAAACCTTATAGGTTGTCTTCTCCACTCTTGGGATTTCTCTGGTTAGTGGGTATCCTAGATCGATCCATTTCTTCCGCCCACCATCGAGAATCCTAACGTTTTCATGCCCATATATCTTGAAGATCCAGTAGGCAAAAGCAGCAAACCAGTTATTGTAGTCCCCATACAGAATAACCAGCGTATCGTTACCAACCCCAAGCCTACCCATAAGCCTCTCGAAATCCTCGGGCGAGATAATATCTCTCTCGGGATACCTATTGAGATCCTTTCTCCAATCAACAAGGACAGCACCAGGGATATGGCCAACATCGTAGGCTGTAGCAGGATCATAGTCGACCTCAACAACCCTTATACCGGGTGAATCAAGATTATCTTTTAACCATTCAGGCCTAACTAATTTCTCAGACATGCCAATCACCTAACAATATAAGGTTAAAAATTTAATAAATATTTTGTTAATAAAGTTAAAAAACAAAAAATAAAACCAGAGCAAACAGAAAAAGAAAAGGATCATAGACATAAACATAGATAGAATCGAAGAACCCCACCGACTCATCCAACAACATATCTTGGATACCCAAAGCATTTTGGAGACCGCAAGAGGCTATAGATCTATAATATTTTCAATTACATCGTGACCCTCAGAAAACATCGCGCAGCCCACAATAGTTCAATAGCATCATATAAAGCTACCCAAAATAGAAACCAGCCTACACAAACCCTAATAAACCATGGGAAAAGAGAACACCCTTGAAAGGGAAAGCCCTTCAACAACATAACTCATGATCAATACAGCCTCTCATACAACCATCAACTAAAACCACACCATTCCCATTGATAGATAATACTGTATTAAGTTATGCCACATAAAAACATTAAAAATCAAAAACACTAAAAGATGGGCTTTCGCAAAACATTACGCAAAAGTGGTGACTAACCTAAGTACAGGTCTTTTAAGATTATAACCCGCCGAAAAATAAGGGGCACTTAGCTCAGTCGGGGAAAGGGCGCCGGCCTTCGGAGCCGGAGGTCCCGGGTTCAAATCCCGACAGACCCGTCTCACAAGACTTCTAAGCCATCATTAATCTCAATAATGGGTGCGTCAAATGCGGGAACCTCGAACTTTAGCCGAGGCGACTCAGTATTGATAATCATGTGGTGTAATCATGCGTCTATAGTATCTAGGCTCGCTCAAACACAATGGGACTCCTAGGGTATAACCTTCAGCCAAGGTATTCTCTTGAAGTCCTCGTCGAAGGTTAGGATGGTGTCTACGCTGTGATGCTTGCAGGTTAAGGCTATAATAGCGTCCCCTGGGAGCAGGCGGTATTTAATCATTGTCTCGTGTATTTCGTCTATAGTCGCCTTGTCCTGTAACGTTATTATATTGTAATCTGATAGCAGGCGACGTAGAGTAGTTAGTTCGTCATTGACTTGTTCTAAGCCGTATTTTCTTATCAATTCTCTTACCTGATGTATGCCTCCGGCTCCGTAATGCTTGCTAAAATATATCCTTATAAGAATATATGAGGTCTCCTCTATTGTTCTAAGACTCGTGTAGGCCTCATCGCTGTTGGATAAGATGTTGACGACGATATCCGACTTAGGCTTTATATCATGGAGCAGATAGACCAGAGCGTTAGAGTCAACGTATATCACAGGTGCTCGGCCTCTTCTATTGCCTCCTCTAGGAGCCTTGGGTCTACACGACCTAAAGCACCGCGATATTTCTCTAGTATTCTTTTCCTCTCCTCTACATCGATTATCTTAACGAGAAGCTCTTTGTTCTCCTCCAAGTCAAGGGGCTCCTCAGGCACCAGCACGCCGCCCCTATATCTCACTTTAATTACCCTAGACAACCCCCTTGCACCCATCTAATCTTATAGGCAACGAGCCAATTAGCCTTTCCGCTGGATGTCTCCAGATTATCAGCAATGACACCCTAGGTGGATAATCGTTCGCAAAGAGTGTCTCCAGACTATTGCTTCCTCTGGAAACATTGTTTTTTATATCCCGGGCCTTCGGAGCCGTAGAGTCCCGGGTTTAGATCCCGACGGGCTCGCCACAAACCACTCTAAGTTGCCATCAAGCTAGGTGTATAAGATCTCGGTAGTTAAGGTCGCAAAACGCGACCGGGACTCACGGTCTTGAGGTCTTGATAATCATTATGTATTATAGGACGCCTATGGTACCTAAGCCCAGTAAAAACCAGATAGAGCCCCTAGGGTATAACCTTCAGCCAAGGTATTCTCTTGAAGTCCTCGTCGAAGGTTAGGATGGTGTCTACGCTGTGATGCTTGCAGGTTAAGGCTATAATAGCGTCGCTTGGGGTTAGCCGGTATATTCTCATTGTTTCTAGTAGCTCCTTAGGTTCTGCGTAGTCTCTCAGGACCGTTATGTCAAATTCGTGAAGCATCTCAGTGTATCGCTCTAGCATGTCGATTGCGAAGTCCAATCCCCTCTTTCTTACGTGTTCCTTTAGCTTACTGAGATTCCTAATGCCTAGTCTTCTCTTTGCTAGGCGCCTTATTATCACAAATTCCACTTCGTCTACTACCCTACAGTAACCGCTAGGTCCGGATATGAAGCTAGGAGTCTCTCAGCTTCATCAGCACGGTCTCCGTCGAAGAGGTATTGTACGAAGATGTTAACGTCTACTATCTTCAACCCGGCTTATCCTTCCACCTTTAAAGGCGCTCGAACTCGGCCTCAAGTAGGAGTTCCTCTATCTCCTCTCTGCTCTCCTTACCCAGTATGCCCCGGTACTTCCGGAGCCTCTTGACACGATCCTCGTACCTCTCTAACCTTACAAATACCTCCTCACCTTCCCTAAGCTCTACAGGCTCCAGAAGCTTCAACACGCCATCCTTATACACTGCTCTGACCACCTTGGACAATTCCTCATACACCCCCAAGAACTATTACGGGTTCTCGACCCAATATGCTTTATACTTCATATACTTGAATCCGAAAATACTGTCTCTCATTAATATCATGCTTTCTAGAAATAATCGTGCGCTTTAAATCAGACAATGAAAGCAAATTAGTTCTTGTTTTGCTCAGGAGCAATTTTCATGAAGCTAAGGAACTACCTTGAGCCACGGAATTCTCTTGAGGTCTTCGTCGAAAGTTAAGATAGTGTCTATGCCGTAGTGCCGACAAGTTAATGCTATCTGGGCATCATTAGGAAGGAGTCTATATTTCTGTACTATTTGAAGGTACTCGTTGTAGTCGAAATAATCACCTACTATTTCGACATTTAAATCTTTAGGAAGGAATCCACCGCATCTATTAC
>JALXCO010000215.1:384-4398 GCA_026990885.1 Desulfurococcales archaeon | reverse complement strand
TATCCTTTACTCTGCTCCTCAGCTCATCCGGCACATAGAGCGATGAGACGCCGCCTGCCGCCTTAACCACAAAGTTGGCTCCGCCGAACGGCGAGAATCCTACATGCTTTACGCCAACAACTACAGCGCGTAGGACCAGCTTGCTGCCGTCGGCGAGGGTAACGATGCCGGGCTTGCTTAGTGTTACGTGGTATATGCCTTCCGCCACGTGCATGGTTGCTTAGCGCCCAGTAAATACTTACCTAAACCTCCCAATAAGTTTACACAAGCAACTAAGGATGGTTCCAGCTTCCAGAGCCGGAAGTCTCGGGTTCAAATCCCGGCGGGCCCGCCACTAATATATTCTCTTATTTTATGTTAAAGCTTACTTGAGTCTTTTTAGTACTTCGTTTATTATCTCATTAGATATCCTGAATCCATGTTCTTTTAGCTTTATTAGTGCTTGGACTAGCCTGTTTTTATCTATGATGCCTTTATCGTAGGCTAGTCGCAAGAGGCCTAATGCCCCCTTGACTGCTAGCCTCATGGATTTTGCCTTGAGCCTTGCAATCCTATCGTCCAGAACTACCGTGCATCCACGCTCGACTGCCAATGCTATTGCTTCCGACTCACCCATACCTAGAGGATCGTGGAGAGCCTCTACCAGCGCCCTATCCCGTGGCATCAGAACCTTTACCCTGCCCTGACGTACAAGCTCTTCTAGTTCCCTCGAGCCAGGCCGGTCGTGGCCCTTAACTACGACTTCCTCGTAGACAGCTTGAGGCACGATTATCTCCATACCAAGCACTTCTATAATGCCTACCATGTTTATCCTTGCAAGCGCTATTATGGGGCTAGAATCTAGCACTAGGCAGTTACTGGGCTGACTACTCAATTTCTAGCTCCTCCCGGAGCTCCTCGTCGCTATAGGGGTAGGCTTGTATCTCCCTCCTACGAAGCTCAACTAGGAAATCGTATAGGCTCACCCCGGCCAGTTCGGCCGCGCGCTCAACACTCACTATGCCTCTTAGGAATAAGTCAATGGCATAAGCTAGCCTAACGTCTCTCTCAATATCCCCAGCATAGTGGGAGGGAACCTTAACCCTAACAACTATCTCGCGGGACAACATTCCTCCCTCAAAACTACTAAACATACACAACCCTTAAGTTCTTAAAGTCTCTCAGCTTGGGACAGCGTGTCCTACGCATTACCCTATAGGGTATAAATTGATTAGAATTTGTCCCAATACAATGGAGAGTTATGGGACATTTCCTTATAAGGGTACTAGGGGAGGTATTGGCGAGCTATTTATGTGGTTTCTTGCAGCATCAATCCCGCTTGATGTTTTGGCTTTAATTACTGATTATTTTATCAGGAGGCTTTAACAGTGTACCCTAACCTACCCTAAACCACTACAAACAGCCTCTAAGGGCAAATGGTAATCGTGATAAAATACAATAGAGGAGTTGTTGAGCTTGTTAAAAGCTATAGCGTATGAAGGAACTCTAGCTTATGATAATAGTTCTCATTAGGGAGCGTTGCTTATTGGTTTAAAAACTATTTTAGAGGGGTTTCTCAGCTAGACTAGATGGATTCAAAGTGTTATGCTAAAACGTATTAATGCTTATTCAATACATTTCTTCTGGAGATATCTCTTAGTGTTTAAGATATTTCTCTGCGATTAGTCATAATAGCACCTTTCGAATAAAAGTATTATCAATAAAACCTTAACGTAGTTAACGCTGATCATCGTTTCAATTTGTCTTTAGCTAGCTTTAAAGAAGCTATTAACAGATATTTGTCTCTTGCCGAACAAAATCTACTATGTAGATAACAATATCAGGTATAAAACCTACTATCTGATGATTTAATACGAGGGCTGACACGTATTACTAATGGGGGATTTAAGAAATGGGTGATATAAGGGTTTTGAAAATAAGCGTACCTGAACATATTGGTATAGATGAGTATGAGGCTAGGCTTCTCCTGGCTATTGAGCTTTACCGAGAGGGTAGGCTTACTCTTAAACAAGCTGCCGAACTTGCAGGGCTGTGTGTTGAGGATTTTATGAGGGAGATTTCTCGAAGGAAGGTTAGCATAATTAACTTGGATGAAGAGGAGTTAGAAGAGGAACTTAGGATTGCAGAAGAGCTTGCAAAAGAAACAAGAAGTTAGCACTGCTATTTCAGACACATCTCCTCTCATAGCCCTTAAGTATGCAGGATTATTAGAAAAGCTTAGCCTGCTATTCCAGGGGATAACAGTTCCCCCAAGTGTTATGAGAGAGCTTAGTGTCAAAGAGAAGGAGCATTTCCAGAACCTAGGTTTTCTATCCGTAGAGGAGTCTCGTGACAAGAGAATTGTTGCTGTGCTAAAGACCATTGTTGATGAAGGCGAGGCTGAAGCAATAGCCTTAGCCCTGGAGAGGGGCAACCTACTAATAATAGATGATCTTAAAGGTAGGAAGCTGGCGAGAAGGCTAGGCTTAAAAATTATAGGTACACTAGGTCTTTTGAAGACTATGAAGTTAAAAGGCTTGATTAAAGAGGTTAAGCCAGTAATAGAGAAGCCTAGAAAGAAGGGATTCTATCTCAGCAATGACCTCATAGACAAGCTTCTAAGAGATATGGGAGAGAAATAATAACAAACTGGAGACATGGAAGTAACCGTAATTATATATTCCTCTATATTTATTTTGCTGGAAGGTATATCGATATTACTATCCCATATACTAGGTAATAGGTATAGAAAACTGTACCTATCTGTCCCAGATTATTATCAGCTCCTGGGACATTCCTTTATAAGTGCCAGCCTCCGGAGCTGGAGGTCCGGGTTCGAATCCCAGTGGGCACACTATAATATATGCAGAATGTTTTATGTAGCGGGTTGAATGTTTAGGTTCTTTTTTGTTGTTTCTCTATATTATTGGCTGTTCTTCTTTTACGTAAAGCTTTATTAACTTTTTGTAAATAATTCTTTACATAGGGTGTATGGAGTGTCATCGATTGGTTCTTCGCGTTCCGTTTTGGTTGTGTGGGGGAGTGGTGGTTCATCAGGATCTTCTAATGGTGATCCTGGTGGGTACTATAGCTTGTTAAGCTTCATGGCTCTAGTTATAGCTTTATCGTGGCCGTTTCAGATAGCTGGATTGCGTTTTCAGGATCCCTGGGTTTTCAATGCGTTAAGCATGATTATGGTTGGAGCATCGGCATGGATACATAGCCTGATCACGGGTGCGGCGAGACCTGATGTCTGGAGCGGTAAAGATCTTAGATATCTCATTCTAGCCATAATCATTCCAGTGCTCATGTACGCCCCGGTATTATCTGGGATATTGAATGGGCTCGGCACATCTATAGTTGTTTTAGCCCTCCTCCAGTCAGCCCTAAATACGATCCCTGCATATGGCGAGGAGGTTGGATGGAGATCCTACATGTTTAAGGTGATATTATCAAAAGCATCTTACACGCCTATATCTAGAATGCTCATCCACGGCGTACTATGGTGGATGTGGCACATCCCAACAACTGTATTTAGATCCCAGAACCACCTTGAAGCTTTCCTAGGTTTTATAGCTTTAACCCCTTTAGGGGTCCTACACGCAAACATACTGGCCACACTATATATTATGGGTGGATTGAGGGCTTCAGTAGCGTATCACGCGCTCTATACAGGTCTAAGAGATACGCTACTCACAGAATATACGGGCGAGAGCGACTTAGCGATAATCCAATCCCTGTATTCGGCGATACTAATCATAGCTTTAGGACTATATTTTATGGTTCTGGTTTCACGAAAACTAAAGGAATCCTAGCTGTGTTCTCTACATCTAACGCAAAAGCACCTGGCCCATACCAAGCTTGCGATCTAGTCTCTGCCCGGGCTTTCCTCGTATGGCTTAAATTCGTCTGGATCCGCTCCAACACCGTGTTTTTAGATCATTGATGAGCTATCTTCTTAATGTATGCAGTGGTTTTTAGCGGATCTTGGGAATCGATAAATAGTGATTGATACCTAATATAAAACATAAGGTT
>JALXCO010000215.1:0-374 GCA_026990885.1 Desulfurococcales archaeon | reverse complement strand
ATAGAAGATACCTCGAGATGGGGGGACCGCTACTATGATGGCTGTGGCCTTCGATTTCGATGGTGTATTGGTTGATAGCTATTCGTGCTTGCCTTCGATCTATGAGAAAGTAGCTAGGTTGATAGGGTATTCTGGGAGCATTGACCTATTTGTTTCAGCGATGCTTGAACTGGAGGATGTTGCTGAATATATGGGTGTATGGGATAAGAAGGCTTTATGGAAAGCTGTTCTAGATGTTGAACCGGAGACCTTGACTGAGATCGATCATCTATACTGGTCGATGAGGGCTCAGGAGTCTAGGCCGATCTATAGAGATCTATGGAGACTCATAGAGAAGCTTAAAGAGAAGCATAGAGATATAGATAGCTACATTC
>JALXCO010000214.1 GCA_026990885.1 Desulfurococcales archaeon | reverse complement strand
TTATCTATCTATAGCCAAACATCTTATATATATAGCATGTAGATCTGTATTTAATAAGTGTCCAAGTAATCCGAAAATAATACCTGTATACCATCATTTGACGCATGCAGCTACGGCCTATTATTTTTCTGGATTTAACAGGACAGCTATAATTGTTGCTGACGGATCTGGAGAAACCATATCTACCTCGTTATGGATCGCTAGGAACGGTGAATTTGAGGCTTTATATAGTATTAAAACAGAGGATCTCTCACTTGGAGTACTTTATCAGCATATAACGAAAAAAATAAGGTTGGGATATCTGGAGGGTCCTGGTAAGGCTATGGGTCTTGCACCATATGGAAAGGACAACGAAAAAATATGTAGGAGATTCCAGAAGTTTATACCTATAACTAAATATTTAAATAAAGGTCTTAAAGAAGGTAAGATATGGATTGAATATAGAAATTATCTATATGAGAGGATCGTTGATTCACTAACCTCCGATTTAGATCTTGAATGGAACCCACATGGAGAATTAAAACAGGAGGTTGCGGATCTTGCTTGGTGCATCCAAAACTACGTTGAAGAATCAATGGTTAGCCTAGCTCAATTCCTTAAAGATCAAACGGGCGAAACCAACTTAGCTCTAGCTGGTGGTGTGGCTTTAAATGCCAGAGCTAATATGAGAATCTATTATTCAAATATATTTTCAGATATCTTTATTTTCCCTGTAGCTAATGATGCTGGAACGCCTATTGGTGCAGCAGCATATGTTTATGAGCATATTTTGGGTGGAAAGATTAGAAGTAGGAGACTTGATCATGTTTACTTTGGGTTTGAATATAGTGAAGAGGAAATAGCTAATGTGGTGAAAAAAGGTAAATGGAGCTATGAGTATATAGGTGAGGACGTAAATCCTGTTATTGATCTTGTGTTAAAAGGAGGTGTTGTATCATGGTATCAGGGACGATCTGAAATTGGCCCTAGAGCCCTTGGCCATAGATCTATTATAGCCGATCCTAGAAATAAAGAAATGTGGAAAAAAGTCAATGAAATTAAAGGGCGTGAATGGTGGCGCCCATTGGCTCCATCACTAATATTGGAGGATGCATCAAGATACTTCTATAAAGCAACACATCATCCTTTCATGATTCTCATGTTTAAATATAAAGATGAAGACACATGCAGAAAAGTTCCAGCCGTGTGTCATGTGGATTTAACTGCTCGGCCACAAACAGTAACTGGTAATGAGGATAGAAACTGGTATAATCTTATTAGAGCATTTAAAGATGAGACAGGCGAAGGGATAATATTGAATACTAGCTTTAATCTAGCTGGTGAACCTCTCGTCGAATCACCATATGATGCTATAAAAAGCTTTGCGTTTGGAGGCTTTGATGCACTATACATTCAGGGATGGTTGATTAGGAAGAAAGGAATATAGATAATGTATAATCAATGAGATCTAAACATATATTACTCCGATACCTGCCCACTTTTGATTTAGATCATTTATTATCTCCCTATGTCTATAACTGTGTTTTATTTCATTCCAAAATTTCTCGACCTCACATCCTGTTTCTGGAGGATGCTTTACTATGTCGTGGAAAGCAATAACTCCTCCCTCTCTAACTAGGGGGGAGTACATTATAAAGTCTTTCTTAACCCCCTCATAACTATGATCACCATCTATAAATAGAAAATCTAATTTATTTCTCCCTAAAATCTTTTTAACTGCATATAGAGTTTCGTAATCATGTGAATCCCGTCTCAATAAATAGATCTTTTGACGAGCCTTAGCGAACCCCTTATAGAGACTAATTCTCCACCAGGAATAGCCTCCTCCAAAAGATCCTCCTGGAAGATCAATGCTAATAATATTTGCATCATCACTAGACACCCTCGACCACAGAAATAGCGTTCCACCATTTGCTGTACCGATTTCTAGTACATATCTAGGTTTTAACTTGAAAACTATATTAGCCAGTTCTAAAATTTCACTATAGATCTGGAGAGGCTTTATATCTATTTTAGGAAGAAACATATGTTTATACTCAAATTTAAATACTAAATCAACGATGCAATCTATATCCTCACCACAGCTTTTAGATAGTTTATTTAATTTCCTTAACGTAAGCTTTGATACAATAAAAAATCTATATATATTAGCTAAATGTCTTAGTATAGCCTTCACAGTCATTACCAAATAAATTAGTTTTTATATTTAATTAAATTACAACTTAGAAAGTCTCTGAATCTGATATAATAGGGCACTCTTGATCTTTTTCACTTACTATAGCTTCTTTTATCGGCCACCTAATAGATAGTGTGGGGTCGTTCCATCTTATGCATTTCTCATGCTGGGGGCTGTATTCCTTTGTAACTAGGTAGAGCACTAATGTATTGTCTTCTAGAGCCTGGAATCCGTGGGCGAATCCCGGAGGGATCCAGAGCAGCTTTAAATCGCTTGACGAGAGCTCAACAGCAACGTGTTTGAGGTAGGATGTAGAGTTTCTTCTGATATCTACGGCTACATCATAGATCCTTCCTGATACAACAGTGATTAGCTTCCCCTGCTCATAGGGCTTGACCTGGTAGTGGAGACCTCTAACGACTCCTTTTCTGGACATGCTCATATTTACCTGAACAAAATCGTAGGGTATCTCGTTAGATAAGTAGTCCGTTCTTTTATATAGCTCCGCAAAGAAGCCCCGGTAATCAGTGAATCTCTTTGGCTTAACCAATACTATATCCGGGATCTCCAGCCTCTCGAACTCGAACGGCAAATCTACGCTACCTAGCATGTTTTTGATTGCTAAACTATATTTTAGTATCTTTGAGTCTTAATCTATTTGATGATGCGTATTGAACTACCTTATTGTTGGTGGAGCCGGGTTCATGGGCAGCAACTTCGTTAGGTTCCTCTATAATCATCTAGATCGCGATTCAAACATCGTTATTCTGGATAAGCTGACATATGCCGGTAGAATAGAGAATCTAAAGGATCTTATAGATAAACCCAGGGTAAAGCTAGTTAAGGGGGACCTCTGCGACGAGGAACTGGTGGATAAAGTATTTTCAGAGGAGGAGCCCAACTATATAGTTAACTTCGCCGCAGAATCACATGTCGATAGAAGTATTAATGAGCCTGCACCATTCATCAGGACAAACATATTGTGTGTGTTCACCCTTCTGGAGGCTTTAAGGAGGCATAGCTTTAGGGAGTATATACATGTATCTAGCGACGAGGTCTATGGAGACCTCAGGGATGGAGGATCTGCTGACGAGAACTGGCCGCTGAATCCCAGCAGCCCCTATTCAGCCTCTAAAGCCTCGGGAGATCTGCTGGTTAAAGCCTACCACAGAACATACGGGATCCCAGTAAAGATTGTTAGGCCATGCAACAATTACGGGCCGTATCAGCATGTGGAGAAGCTCATACCCAAAACGATCGTTAGGGCTCTGCAGGATAAGCCAATACCGATCTATGGGGACGGAAGCCAGATAAGGGACTGGCTCTATGTCGAGGACTTCTGTGAGGCCCTCAAAACAGTTATTGATAGGGGATCCACCGGAGAGATATATAACATACCGGGATTCAATGAGAAAAGGAACATAGATGTGGTTAGAGATATATTGAGGCTCATGAACAAGCCCGAGAAGCTGATAAGGTTTGTAGATGATAGACCAGGCCACGACTATAGATACTCCATGAGGGGAGACAAAATAAAGTCGCTTGGGTGGAAGCCCAGGACCCGATGGATCGATGGGTTGAAGAAAACAATCAATTGGTACATCAGCAATAGATGGTGGTGGGAGAAGCTAGTAAGCGATAAATACTTTATACGAGACACACCATGGAGCTAGGATTAACGGGGAAAACTATGAAGATAGTGATTACTGGAGCAAGCGGCCTGCTAGGCCATAAAATCGTTAACGAACTGAAGGACACAGATAACGAGATAGTAGCTATATACAATAGGAACAAACCACCCATAGAGGGGAGAAATATTAAATGGATAAGCATCGATCTCGAAGATCTAGTTAGGCTCCAGGACCTAATCCTTAAGATAAGACCCAACGCAATTATCCATGCCGGATCATACACCGACGTAGACGGATGCGAACTCAATAAGAGACACGCATGGAGAGTGAATGTTGAATCAACAAGAACAATAGCCAAAATATCAAAGGTCGTGAACTCATACCTCATATACATATCCACAGACTACGTATTCGACGGATCAAAAGGAAGATACAGCGAAGAAGACACCCCATCACCAATAAACTATTACGGACTAACAAAGCTACTCGGAGAAGAGGCCGTAAAATCACAAGACATACTATACACAATAGTAAGGACAAGCGCAATATATGGAGTGGGCTACGGCAAAGTGAATTTCGGAAAATACATTATAGAAAAACTCAGCAGAAAAGAA
>JALXCO010000213.1 GCA_026990885.1 Desulfurococcales archaeon | reverse complement strand
GCTTTGAAGAGTGGTGGAAGGGTGCTGATCTTTCTTGGGCCTGGAGTAAACCACTGGTATCACGCAGATCTATACTATAGATCCATTATAATGTTAGTTAAGCTACTAGCTGCACAAGGAAGAAATGGTGGTGGCTGGGCCCACTATGTAGGACAGGAAAAGATAAGGACCCTAGTAGGATGGGCCACTCTAGCCTTTGCTTTAGACTGGATCAAGCCGCCAAGACACCAGAACTCTCCCAGCTTCTACTATATACATACTGATCAGTGGAGATACGACACTATGGATCTCAAATATATAATGCCAGAAAATGCAGATATAAACAAAATCAAATGCACACACCCAGCCGACTGTAATGTTATTGCTGCTAGATTGGGATGGTTGCCATTCTATCCACAGTTCAATAGAAGCACAATTGAGCTAGCTAAGGAGGCTCGCTCATTAAATAAGGATCCTGTATCATATATAGTTGAGAAGCTGAAGGATGGATCATTAAAGCTCGCTATAGAGGATCCTGACGCACCCGAAAATTGGATTAGAGTAATGTTTGTCTGGAGAGCCAACCTATTAGGTTCAAGCAGTAAAGGACACGAATACTTCCTGAAACATCTATTAGGTAGCCCTATGGCTAGCTTTAATGCTGAAGAAAAGTCAAAGGATAGAGTTAAAGAGATAGTTTGGCGTGATCCTGCTCCGGAAGGTAAGCTGGATCTGCTAGTATTTATAGACTTTAGAATGCCAACCACAGCAGCATATGCAGACATAGTGCTACCAGCAGCTACGTGGTACGAGAAATATGATCTAAGCATGACAGACCTACACACATTCATACATCCATTCACCCCAGCTGTAGATCCTCTATGGGAGTCCAAAACAGATTGGGAGATATTTAGGGAGCTAGCTAAGAAATTCAGCGAAATAGCTGAGAAGCATTTCCCTGAGCCTGTCGAAGACGTTGTGGCTAGAGCCCTATGGCACGATACTCCAATGGAGATCGCTCAGCCCTATGGAGAAGTGAAGGACTGGAGGAAGGGTGAGACTGAACCAATACCTGGAAAAACTATGTGGCATCTCAAGACGGTTGTTAGGGACTACAAGAACGTATATAACATGTTTGTATCACTAGGGCCTGGAGCTAAAAAGGTGGGTGCCAAGGGAATCAGCTATAGTGTTGAAGATATATATGAAGAGCTTAAGATCTCGCTAGGATCTAAATACTGGGACAAATGCCCAGATGGATGCCCGAGCCTTGAGAAGGATAAGAATGCCGCTGAAGTCATATTGGCTATTAGTCCCGAATCGAACGGCGTACTAGCTAAGAGAGCCTTTGAATCACTAGAGAAGAAAACAGGAGTTAAACTGACCGACATACCCAAGAGTGAGGAGGCAATTAGATTTGATGATATCATAAGACAGCCTAGGAGGGTGCATTCATCACCTATATGGAGTGGTGTTGAAGATCGTGACAGAACATATGCACCGTTCACGCTTAATACAGAGAGAAACGTACCATGGAGAACGCTAACTGGTAGGCAACACTTCTATATAGACCATGACTGGTTCCTCGAATTCGGTGAGTTCTTCGCAACATATAAGCCTCCTCTTGATATGGCTAGATTGGGCTATATAGCTAACACCACTAGGAAACTAGGTATAAGCGTTAACGGAAACTATAGAGTATCTAATGGTGAGAAGAGGTATCTAGCATTAAGATTCCTAACTCCACATGGTAAGTGGAATATACATAGCGAGTTCTGGGATAATTTAAGGATGCTAACGCTGTTTAGAGGAGGCCAGGTTGTATGGATCAATGATGAAGACGCTAAATGGGCTGGAATACGTGACAATGACTGGATCGAGGTAGTTAATGACAATGGCGTTATCGTGGCTAGAGCCGCAACAAGCCCGAGAATACCGCCTGGAATAGCTATAATGTACCATGCACAAGAGAGGCATGTTTATATGAGGAAAAGTAAGCTAACCGGAAAGAAGGGAGGTGTTCATAATAGCGTTACTCGTGTAGATCTTAAGCCCACAAAGATGGTTGGAGGATACGGACAGCTAAGCTACTTCTTCAACTATTATGGACCTACTGGAGTTAATAGAGACACGATAGTGATTGTTTTTCTGCATGAGAGGTTGGGTAGCAAGATCGGGTGATCGTCATGGTTAGAGCTCAAATTTCAATGGTAATGGTTCTGGATAAATGTATCGGATGCCACACGTGTAGCGTTACTTGTAAGAATACATGGACCAATAGAGAAGGCATGGAGTACGCCTGGTGGAACGATGTCGAGACAAAGCCTGGTATAGGCTACCCCAAGCAGTGGGAAAACCAGGAAATCTATGGTGGTGGCTGGGTTGTTAAAGATAACAAGCTGAGGCTCAGGATAGAACTTAAAGAGTATAGAATGCCTAAGATGGATGACTACTACACGCCATTCACCTACACGTATGAAGAGCTATTCACACAAGAGATAGTTGATCAGCAACCTACAGCGGAGCCTATAAATATGATAACTGAAGAACCTATAGATATTCAGTGGGGACCGAATTGGGAAGACGATCTTGCTGGCCTCAATGAGACCGGTAGCCTCGATCCTAATTGGAACGGTGTAGATAAGGAGATATATCTAAGATATAAGGATGTGTTTATGTTCTATCTGCCAAGAATATGTAATCATTGTCTCAATGCTCCATGTATAACTGCATGTCCAAGAAAATCCCTCTATAAGCGTGAGGAAGACGGTATAGTGCTTCTAGATCAGGAAAGATGCCGCGGATATAGATATTGTGTCCAGGCATGCCCGTATAAGAAGGTTTATTATAACTGGAAGACTGGAAAAAGCGAGAAGTGTATATTCTGTTACCCATTAATAGAGACTGGACAGCCAACTGTATGTACATGGTCGTGTGTTGGCAAGATAAGATATATTGGGGTTGTACTATACGATGAAAACAGGGTTGAAGAGATCGCTAAGGCCGACGTAAAAGATCTAGTGAAGCTTCAGAGAGAGATCATATTAGATCCATTCAACCCAGACGTGGTAAATCAGGCAAGAAAAGACGGCGTGCCGGAGACCTTCATTAAAGCCGCCAAGGAAAGCCCTGTATACTACATGTTCAAAAAGTGGGAGATAGCTCTACCAATACATCCCGAATTCAGAACCCTACCAATGGTATTCTATGTACCGCCTCTCAACCCAGTAATAACTACGTTGGATGAGAAGGGTTTGCTATCAGCTAGCTATAGCGATATCCTACCCAAGATAGATGAGCTAAGAATACCCATAAAGTATCTTGCTAACCTATTCGCCGCTGGAAATGAAGAGGAGGTTAAGAAATCTTTAAGAAAGCTGCTAGCTATAAGGGAGTTCTTTAGACTGATAGAAGTTGAGAAACTAAATAGATCTGAAGCTGGTAAAGTACTTATAGACAACGATCTGACCCTCGAAGACGCTGAACTAATGTATAGATGGCTCGCTCTAGGTAGAGAGAGATGGATAATTCCTACGAGAAAAACCGAGCTAACTTTAAAGATCGGTGAGAGAGGAGGGGTGAGAATCAAATGGTAAAGACCCCTAACATCGATAAAAAGATCGTTATAATATTCACCATTATGCTAGGATTAGCTTTAGTGCCCACAGCTATACAGATACCAATGGTCACAGCACAGGCACCAACAGTTACCTCAAAATACGTTAACGAAGATATCCCCCTAGATCCTAATCACGCTATGTGGAAAGAGCTCCAACTAAGCGAGGCTCTACTAGCTGGCCAGCAACTAGTGTATCCATTTTCGCTCGATAAAGGGACCAGAACCCTCAAATTTGTATCCGTACATAACGGAACACACCTAGCTATATATATCGAGTGGGATGACGAAACTATGGATGTCGAGGAGCCTGGAAAGCTAGATGTGTTTGGCGATGCTGTAGCTGTACAGTTCCCTGTGTATCAGACAGAGCTGCCAAATATATGTATGGGAACTGTTGATAACCCAGTAAATATAGTATTTTGGAAGGCAGGCGTCGGTGTACAAAATCTAGTTGCTGGAACGGGATATGGGTTATCTCCTGAGCAGAGAGAAGCGCTGGGGCTACATAAGGTTCCAACATCTCCAATAGAAAGGTTGCCTGATCAAGCTCAGATATGGGATGCGAAAGGTGTATATGACAACAATAAGTGGAAAGTTGTGCTGATAAGGCCTTTAGGCTCGATCCATGAGCTAGTACCGACATTTAGGCCTGGCGAATCTGTTAGCATTGTATTTGCCCAGTGGGACGGGTCCAAGGGTGAAAGAGCAGGGGCCAAAGCAACCGGAGGCTGGATGACATTAAAGCTTGAAGCTGCAGCTATAGAGGGTGAGGCTGTTGTGGAAACTGTTACGGAGGTCCCTGCTGAAGGCATACCCTTGAGCACATTGATACCAGTTATAGTTATCGGGTTAGGCGCCGTTATTGGGCTAGTTATAGCTATAGCCCTTATATTCGGCGAGAGAAAGAAAGGTAGTTAGCTATGTTTAAAACAAGAAATTTTGTTTTTTATGATATTTCTTTACTTCATCTATTTTTTCCATATATAGTCAGATCTATAAAATCTAGATTATCCACTTATCTTGGTGGAGATAGCCTAAATACGATCGCCAGATACTCAGAAATTATAGCTGTATCTGTATTGTATGTATACGTTGTCGAGCTTATACTAAATAGACTGCTGATACGTACACTAATATTTATACCTCCAGGCCCCATCCAAGCACTTTTAGCTGGATTCACATCGGTGGTAGGTCTCTTAAGTATTAACTACATAATTATAGCCTCTATATTTCTCCTTACCTTTAGGTATAGGAGCATTATATCTATACCTATTATTATACTGGCCCTGATCGACATAGTTTTAAAGACTCCGATAGCGATCTATAGCGTTTTGGTTATTGGAGTGCTTTTATTAATATATGATAGAGCACGAATAATAGAGTCGCTGTTCCTTATATTTGCCGCATTGACCCAAATAATATATACACCTGGTATTCTTGTAGCTACCCATATACTGTGGTTGTTGGCACCCATACTGTTTATTAGAAGGGAGAATATTGGGAACCTAAAGTGGTCGATTCCGATCTCTCTAATTGCTCTAATCTTCATATATAGGGATCCTTATATAGCTAGCCAGATATTTAACTTAGGTATGGGCCTACTTAATCCGTGGTTCATACCCATCGGCATTATACTATATTCGTTGGCGTCTTCGAGGAGCCTATACATGGTTTTTCTAACGGGACCTCAAATACAGCTACTTAATCAGGTTCTAGCCATATCATCAATATATATTAATGACGTGTTTTCAGGAAAAAACATTGGTGGTAGAAAATGAGAAATACCATAAAAACACTCTCGATTTTATTAAGCTATCCTGGAAAAGAGCTATATGCTCTTATCGATAATAGAAGAGAGCTAGAATCGATATTGGAGAAAGAAGATCCGGAGCTCGCGAACTATATCCTAGAATTTATCGATGAGATTGAGGCCAGAGGATATAGAGGCAGTATCGAAGAGATATACGTTGAAACATTTGAGATAGGATCTAAATGCAGCCTATATGCGCACCAGTATGTTATTAGAGATAAGGAGTCTGAGGTTGGGAATTATCTTTTGGAGCTAAAAATGGTGTATAAGAGCCACGGTCTCGATATGAATACCGTTAAAGAGCTCCCCGACTATCTGCCTTTAATGCTTGAGTTTCTCTCGATAATATGGGATAAAGATCCCAAATCGAGAAACGCCTATATAGATAAATACATGAAGCCGTTTATACCTAAGCTAATTAAATGTTTGTCTAAGATAGAAACCCCATACTTAATCCTAATTAACGCTATCGAGAAAATAATTGAGAGAGCCGCATAAATAAATTGCCTATTTGCTATATTATTTCCTGATGATTGCTAAACCCGGAGCTGAGCTGTGATGAGGCCTCGCATTGATGAAAACAAAATAGTTAGTCAGCTAAATGATATAGTTAAGAGGGTATCTAGCGAGCTGGATAGGAAGGATGAGGCTAGAGAAAGAATCATAAAATCCTCAAGAGATCTGATCAGATGCAGTGGACAAGCGGTAAACTATATATTAGCCGGGGATATGGATAGATCTATTGAACTCTTAAAGAGCTGCAGAGAAATAAGTGAAGAGATAATTATGAATTCAAAGAACTATAGCGAACTGTTGAAACACGGTATAGGACTTCAAGCAATTGTAGAGTACTGTGAGGCAGAAATGCTATTTAAAGTAATAAATGAGTCATCCGTGGAATGCACATATATCAATGAATATCCGGAAGCCTATATACTTGCATTATGCGATTTAACGGGGGAGATAAAAAGACTAGTAATCTACGAGATGTCGAAATGGAATATAGATGCGGCAAGAACATACCTCAATATACTTACTCACATATATAACCTGTTGAAAACACTTGATTATCCAGACTCTATCACTCCTGGTCTTCGCCATAAAATAGATGTATTACGTAGACATATAGAGGATCTGGAGACTCTATTCACCGATATCAAGACGAGGAAAGAGCTTATAGATATAATTAGGAGACTTAACGTAGGATAATAATATATAAGCATACTCAAAGAATATTATTCTGGATATATTGAAAGTTACTTGAGGTGCCGATCCTGGAAAACACAGATCTTATAGACGCATTTAACGAAAACGAGCTACTGGATAAGGAAGCTAAGCTCTCGGAAAAACTGAGAGAGTTGAGGGAATCTGAGGAAAGATTACGTAGCGAACTCAATAACGTTGTCTCTACTCGTAGAGAGCTAATAGACAGGGTACGTCTACTGCGCGAGGAGCTTAACACGATCAGGGAAACCAAGAATAAGCTATATGAAAGGCTGGAGGAGATAAAAAAGAGGAAGTCTGAAACTCGGAAGCGTTTTAAAGAGCTTCTAAACAGGTTAAATGTCATAAAGAACAGCAATCCCCATATAACTAGGCTATCAGAGATACCTATAGCCAGCATTATAAATAGAATAGAGAATCTTGAATGGAAGATCATTACAGGGCTAGTTGATCCGGAAGAGGAAGAGAGACTAATAAAAATCATAGCTAGGTTAGAGTCGCAGATGGAGAAGATAAAGCAGGCTAAATCCCTAAAAAACGAGATAACTGACATGAAGGCTGAATTAACAGCTTTAAGGATAGAGCTCAATGATCTATATAGAGCGAGCTCCGAGATCTATAATAGCATAAGCGAGCTAAGAATGAAAGAAAACGATATTAGGAACGAGATCAATAAGTTGAAGAGCGAGCTTGATACATTAACGTCTAAGAGGGATGAGATTAGAAGTGAACTCAACAATATTGTTGAGAATATAAGATCGGTTATTCGAGAGCTTAAGGAGATTAGAAACGTGCTTAGGAACATAAGATCCAATAGAAACAAGATCATCCATCAACAGCAGCTGGAGATAGCTAAGAGAAGAGTACAGGAGAAACTTGAGAAAGGTGAAAGATTAACTTTTGAGGAGCTAATGATTCTTTATGGAGAGGGAGGACTAGAAGAAAAATGATTCAAAGCCTCATAAAACGCAATAAAGTCCTTGTTTTACTAATAGATTATGATAATGATCTTTCTAAACTAAATATAAAAACACCACTTATAGGGTTTAAAAACGTATCAGATATAGCCTATAGGTATGCTATTGAGAATCCCGAAGACTCAGACGTCAATGCACTGTTTGCGGCTTTAAAGATATATAATGAAGCGCTACAGATGGGGTATGAGGCTGAAATAGCTGTAGTTGTGGGAGACGAGAGGGGAGGCCTTAAAGCGGTGCAGAATATAAGGAACCAGCTGATTCAGATAATTAACGTGTTCAAGGCTGATGGGGTGATAATTGTATCTGACGGAGGGGAGGACGAGAAGGTGATACCTGCGATACAGTCGGTTATACCTATACTATATATAAAGACCGTTGTTGTAGAGCAGGCTAGAAGTCTGGAGCAGACATACATTCTTTTGTGGCGGTTCATCAGGAAGGTTCTTCGTGAACCTAGATTGGCTAGGGTAGCTATAGGATATCCAGGCATACTGCTGGTGATTTTCTCTATACTAGCTTTCTTGAATTATCTCTCGTGGGCCCTACTCATAATTTCAATAGCGATAGGCGCCTTAATGATCTATAAGGGCTTTAATCTCGAGCTAACCTTTGAAAGTGCAAAAGAGGTATGGAAAGGCAACCCTACAGCTATACTATTGATTATAACGAGCTCTATAGTAGGCTTAATAGCTATTATCATAACATGGTTCATACTAACTATACCAGAAACATCGGCTGAACCCCTGTACAGGAGGCTTGGAACTGTTTTAACATCCCTTTCGTGGCTCTATGGATTGGCTCTATCGCTACCGATTATAGGTTCCATTGTGAAAAGATTTATAAGAAGATCATTCAGGATATGGAGACCAGCCATGCTAGTTGTAGTTATTTTCCTAATGGTTATACTGCTAAATGAGCTTGGCGCTGTGCTCCTAGCTATTGATCAGCCTATATCAACCGAAGCTATAATAGAAAAACTATGGAGCAGACTACTACCTTACAATCTACTAGTTATAGTACTAATCATAATACTGGTGTCATCAACACTGCAGTTCGCCGAAAGACTCTTAATAAAGAAAAAGATAAGATAAGAAGCTAGCTATCCGAGGATAAGCCCCTTATTGGTTTTCTTCCTTATTATTTAACAATATATATTTTTAACAACAATACACACATGGTGTAGCATATGATGATAAACCTGAAGATAGGCCCTGGTAAAAATGCACCTAACCAGGTAAATGTGGTTATAGAGATACCGAAGGATTCGTACATAAAATACGAGATAGATAAAGAGACCGGAATGCTCTTCGTAGATAGGATTCTTTATACATCAATGATCTATCCATTCAACTATGGGTTCATACCGGGAACCCTGGAAGAGGATGGGGATCCTGTAGATGTATTGGTGCTGTCATATGAACCCCTTATACCAGGATCAGTAATTATAGTGAAGCCAATCGCCTTACTAGATACGGAGGATGAGGAGGGGATTGATAGCAAAGTTGTTGCTGTACCAATCCCTAAGATTGATCCTAGATTCTCAAATATAAATGACTTAAAAGATCTAGACGTCTCACTTAAAAACAAGATTGAGCATTTCTTCGAACACTATAAGGAGCTTGAACCAGGCAAGTGGGTAAAGATTAGGGGATGGAAAGGCGCGGATGAAGCAATAGAGCGGATAAAAAAAGCCATAGAGAGATATAATTCATCAAGTAGATAGACTTAAATCTAGGCTGGCCTAACGAATTTCCACTTTTCTAGAGCTCTAGCCAGCTCCCTATGTGTTTTTCCATATTCCTCTAACGGTATGCCATTTAAATAGGCCTCGATAGCCTGTCTAACGGCCATACCACCAGCAACCACACCATCGGGGTGTCCAGTAACTCCACCTCCAACCTGTATTATTAGATCTTTACCCATAAATTTCAGTAGATCAGGCAGTATACCAGGATGCAGACCTCCCGAGGCAACAGGAAAAACTGGTTTCACTCCAAACCACTCCTGGGGTTCCAGTATCCGATCACCTGTCTCAGGAGTGAATTTGTTTTCTGTAATGACTCTTTGTATGTCTCTTAAGGCTTTAAGATCGGCCTCCATTTTCCCAACATTGGTGCCCACATGTATGTGATCTACGCCAACCAATCTAGCTATCTTAGCTATAACAAAGAATGAGACACCATGATCCTTGTTTCGAGTAAATGCAGCATGAAACGCACGGTGAGCATGTATCGCTAGCTTATAGTCTTCAGCCAGGTCCCTAGCCATCTGCATCGCTGCCGGACCAACACATAATATATCTAGCATAAAGAACCGGTTGTTGTAGTCAGCAACTAATTTAATTCTTCTCTCCATCTCTCTAGGATCTGATGTAACATTCACCAGATAACCCTTCCTCTCCCCAGTCTCCTTCTCCGCTTTTTCTATAGCCTTCATAACCAGCTCTAGTCTCTTCTCAAACTTATTGAAGTTCTGGCTTGTGAGGTTTTCATCGTCTTTAACTAGATCTATACCGCCCAAAGCTATTTCATACGCTACTCTAGCGTATTTCTCTGAATCAAGACCAACCTTAGGCTTGGGTACTGTAGCCAATATAGGCCGATCATAGACCTTAAGAATATTCTTAACCCCATCGATACCGAATAATGGTCCTTTAAATGACTCTATATACTCCCTAGGAAATCTAATATCCAGAACCCTCAGGCTCTTTACGGCTTTCATACCAAATATGTTTCCCATAACGCTACTGAATAATTGAGATATATTACCCAACTCAAACAGCTCTATAGGGTAAGCCACCTTAATTATGCCCTCATCCTCATCCAGATAATACGCCTTCGCCATAAGACTCCTTATATTCTCATCTAAAGTAGCCAATGTGGTCCATGTACCAATACTACTTTCCGATGCAACTCTTCCAGCAATATCTTTAAATGTGAATCCATGGGAAGGTTTTGCCTTAAAGACAACCAGAAGCTCATCTGCGTTAGGTACATGATTTTCATCTATGAACTCATGATACCATTCAAACTCGGGCTCTTCTTCAGCCATGCCATATCTCCAAATATTATATTTCTATAGTGAATTTTAATGATTGCTTATTTTCATTCATAAATATAATGCTGTATATCTATATATATAAAGATATATACTAATATATATCGATATATACTACAATATTTAGATTTAAATATACTTATGCCCGAAATATTAACGGTGACATATATGAACACAATAGTTAAAATATTCATCGCGTCAATAATATCGATACTAGTTGGAATAGCTATTGGGATATCCGCACATACAGCAAGTACGCTAAGCTATATAGCTGAAACCCCAGAGGACAACTATAAGATGTTTTATGTAGTTCCATATGAGTGGGGATTCGGACTGTATGATAGAAATTTCACGAAGATAGAAAGGATTGAGGTTAATAGAGGAGATAGAGTCATTCTTATAATATTGCCTAGACCATTTGTACCGGATGAAATCTATGAGGAGCTGGAACATGAATTTGGAGAAAAAGCTATAGAGAAGGGTCTTGTATCGAGTAAAGATGAATTTGAGAAATTAATGGAGATGGAAGAAGAGAGGATGGGCTTCGTTTCCTATGGAGTCATGTATGTTCCACATGGTGTGGCTATCGAAGGATATGAAGACAGGGTTAATGTTGTTGCTAAAGATGGTCTACCTATTATAATCGAGTTTACCGCTGACAAGTCTGGAAGTTTCAGTATATATTGTGGACTGTTCTGCGGATGGGGGCATGAGTATATGAGGATTGATGGGGGGCTCATAGTTAGATAGTGCCATATGTAGAGCGAATCACCATTATTTAATTTTAATATTTTTATTCCAGAAGCTCCCACTTTCCTGAAAACACTAGAAATAGATTTATCCCCAATATAAATACAGCTGATATTACAGCTAGGATATTGGTGACTAGGATATTTCTGTATTCTCCCATGATCTTTTTTCTAGCCGTAAATATGGTTAGCGGGATTATAACTGCTGGCAAGGTTAGTGAGAGGACAACTTGGCTATAGATCAATATATCTACCGATCGCATACCGATCTTTATAGCTATTAGTAGAGGAACCATATTTATGAATCTAACTATAGCCCTAAGCATCCACCTCTTTAGCTTGACTCCAAAGAAGCTTTCTACAGAATATACACCTGACTGAACACTAACCATCGAGGAAGATATGCCGGAGGCAAGCATAGCTATGCCGAAAACTATAGATGCTGTCTCACCATATAGAGGCTGCAGGATATAGTATGCTTTATCCATGTCGATCGCTTCAGTTATCCCGTTGCGGTTGAACGCATAGTATCCCATTATCTGGATTGATGCATTGACGAGAGAAGCTATGGAGAGATAAACTATGGTCTCTTTCATGTGCCTCTTAAGATTGCTGATCATCTGCTCACGACTTCCCTTAGGCCACTTATCCCTGGCTAGGTATGCGTGAAGCAATACTGCGTGTGGCATAACTGTTGCTCCTATTATGGCTGTTGATAACAGTATCTGTCTTTCATTCTCCAACGATACAGTCACGCTCCATTTAGCTACTTCTAGAAAATCGATATTCACTATATATAATTCATATATGAAGCTGATTCCAATAACTCCCACTAAGAGACCTATTAGAGTCTCAAACATTTTCGCTCTATCGACAGCTATAAACAATACAAATATATCGAGTAGAGCTATTAAAACAGCAAGATCTAAAGGTATACCAAATAATAGATACAGTCCTAAAGCTATACCTAGGAACTCAGCCATGTCGGTGGCTAGAATCATTATGATTATTGGAACAAAATAGGCTGTTCTAGCTACAGACCTTATACCGCCCTTACCGATGTATTCAAGTACAAGATCTAGAATAGATTTTCTCGAAGCCAGCCCGAGCTTTCCAGATAGATACTGGAATAGCATGGCTATGAATCCAGATACCCACACAACCCACAGAAGGGCTAATCCAAACTCTGTTCCAGCGGATATATTGCTGCCGAAGTTCCCTGGATCCATATAGGCAACGCTAACTACAGTCGCTGGGCCAAATATGAGGGCTAGCGTCCTCTTTGCGCCATTATTTTTAGATAAATCCAAATATTTTCCCATAATCTAATTAAATTCGCTGGTTTAAAAGTTTTTTGTTTAGTCTAAATATAGATCAGCATATCAGCCAATTCAAAGCAGTAGCTTCATAATATTACTCACTACCTAGATATCCTGGTACACCTATCTGCTAAATCCATCATGTTAAGAGGATCGTTAACCAGACCATCACATATATAAACATACTCCAAAATTCCTCTATTTAGCGCCCTAGATATGCTCAGAATCTTTCTATTCATACCAACACCTAGTTTTCCAGGATCCAGTTCAGATACCTTAATATATCGAAGTCTAGAACCATCCATATAGATGCCGGGGGTATCAGTAAAGTATATGAGTCTATTAGGCTCAATGCATAGAGAAACGCTAGAGGCTACCTCATCAGCATCTATATTGAGCAACGTATTCTCATAAGGATCGAGAATCAAGGGAGATATAACTAGCACATCAAAGATATCTAAAAGCCTCAACATAGTATAGGCATCACAGGACATTATTCTACCTGTATAGCCACCATCAACAACCCTCCTCCTACCCCTTTCATCAACGATAACTATCCTCTTTTTTCTCAAACCTAAAAGAATCCTTCCGTGCGCCCCGCTAAGCCCTAAAGCCAGCATTCCTCGGCTACTGAGTCTCGATACTATATCGCTATTTATATAGGCCATACCCATTATGTATACCTCAAGCTCGTCCTTCGAGGTGTATCTACTTCTTATACCCTGGGGTGAAGTAACGAATTTAGTTTCGACACCGAGTTTGCGGGATAGTGATGTGATTATGTCCCCTCCACCATGTACAAGAATGATCTTTCCATACCTTCTATAGTTACGGACCAGACTATCTATAAAGTTGTCTAGATTTCTACTAATTACTTTACCACCTATTTTAATTACCGATATGTCTCGAAACATGGGCTAGCCCTACTTAAATCCCTAATAAATCTCTAATGCGATCTATGCGAGCTATATTTTGAAGCTTCAATAATAAAATCCCTATATATATTGATCCCCTGAAGAAACTCTCTGATTCGAATGAACTCATGCGCTGTATGGGATCTTAGGGGGTCCCCTGGGCCATAGGCAACTATATTGTTAGTGATTCTATAGGCAAGTATATTCATATCGCTAGTCCCAGCCTTGGCTACATATGCGGGTTTCATACCATTCCTCACTATAGCTCTAGCCAGAAGCCTGGCGGCCAGATTCCCAGGATTAACCTTAACCGGAGGTGTAGCGCTAAGTATGGAATCGACTACGCAGTCTTTTGGTAGGTACGTATCGATCCTTTTCAGTATATCGCTATACAGTATACCTGGAGGATACCTGATATCGAACACAGCCTCACCAGATGTGGGAATAGTATTAAATGACTCACCACAATGCATCTTGGTTAATGAGCAACTCACACCGTTGATATCCCTGCTATCAATCCCATATCTGAGACTATACCATAAATCAATCAACTTCTCGCATGCAGACCCATAGCTATACACCCAATGAGACGAAGAATGGCCCCCATCACTAGTGCATTTAACTTTGATCTTTAAAGATCCCCTGTACGATACGGCTATCCTATCACTCCCAGTAGGTTCGCCTATAATAGCTAGATCCGATTTAAAGCCAGAATTAATTAATCCCCTAGCCCCATAACTATCATTCTCCTCCCCCACACAGCCGACAATAACCACCTTAACTTTGTCATCAGGCACAAAACGCATGCTCTCTAAGGCACCACAAATCATCGCTACTAGAGGTCCCTTGGCGTCTACTGCT
>JALXCO010000212.1 GCA_026990885.1 Desulfurococcales archaeon | reverse complement strand
TGGGCGACATTGTAGATGTGTTAAAGTCGTCAAAGGCAGAGATTCTAGTAAATCTCCTACCAGTAGGCTCAGAGAAGGCCTCAAGGATCTATGCTGAGGCAGCATTGGAGGCTGGTGTGTCCTTCGTCAATGCCATTCCTGTATTTATAGCTAGTGATCCAACAGGCTACTATCCATCAAGATATAAAGACAAGAACATACCGCTTCTAGGAGACGATATAAAGGGGCAGATAGGCGCAACAATACTTCATAGAACACTTGTCAGCCTACTTCATATGAGAGGCGTTAGGGTTGACGAGACATACCAGCTCAATGTCGGTGGAAACTCTGACTTTCTGAATATGACGGTGGAGGAGCGCTTAGAGTCTAAGCGAATAAGCAAGACTAGAGCAGTGACCAGCATACTTCCATACGGTGAAGAGCTCGAGAAAAACGGAAAGGTGAGGATAGGCCCCAGCGATTACGTAGAGTTTCTGGGCAATACGAAAGTTTGCTACATATACATTAAAGGCAGATCGTTTGGCGGGTTCCCAGTAGTTATAGACGCTAAGCTGAGCGTCGATGATAAATCCATGGCCTCGGCTATCCTAGCAGACGCTATAAGGGTCGCTAAGAAGGCTCTCGATTATGGTGTAGGTGGACCAATATATGGCCCGAGCGCGTTTCTATTCAAGCATCCACCTGTTCAGGCGCCAAACGATACTGTAGCTAGAGAGTGGTTCAGGAACTTCGTGGAGAGCGGTAAGGATATAGATCCTAAAAAGATTAAAAGAACAGAGGTTTTTGGATTCAACTAATAAATAACACAACCTATACAACACCCATTGAAACTCCCCCAGACCATTACTTTTGAGCTGGTCATAGGCTATATGATCTTGTCACACGCAAATATTGTTATTTAAAACCTTTACTTAATATAATGTATTAGGGTGTAAACTATATGCCGCTAAAGATAGTTAGAGGCGAAAATGAATATACATGGATTATACCAAAAGGAGCCAGGCCAGGCATGAGAACAGACACCGTGGTTTTTGCCGATACATTCCTGCTGAATAAAATGAAGGAAGACATGACGCTCATTCAAGGGGCGAACGTAGCGTCCCTTCCAGGTGTCGTGGGCAAGGTCTATGTTATGCCAGACGGTCATCAGGGATACGGATTCCCCATAGGCGGTGTGGCCGCATTCGACGCTGAGGAGGGAATAATATCTCCTGGAGGAGTGGGCTACGATATCAACTGTGGCGTCAGGCTTCTGAGGACCAATCTACACGAGAAAGATGTTAGGCCCAAGCTAAAGGAGCTTGTAGACACGTTATTCGAGAACGTCCCTAGCGGTGTGGGGGCTACCGGAAAAGTAAGGGTTTCTATGGGCGAGATTGATAGAGTGTTGTATGAGGGTGTTGAATGGGCTATAAGTAAAGGCTATGGCTGGTCCGACGATAAAGATCATATCGAGTCTAAGGGCAGGATAGATTGGGCTGATCCCTCAAAGGTATCCAGAGTGGCTAAACAGAGAGGTAGAGAGCAGCTAGGAACATTAGGCGCTGGCAACCATTTCCTGGAGGTTCAGGTTGTAGACAGAATATTCGATGAGAAAATAGCTAAGCATCTCGGCCTCGTTGAGGAGGGCCAGGTAGTTGTTATGATACACACAGGCTCCAGAGGTCTAGGCCACCAAACAGCTAGCGACTATCTAATGATTATGGAGAGAGCCATGAGGAGATACGGGATAAGGCCGCCGGATAGAGAGCTGGCTTCTGTTCCATTTAACTCTAGAGAGGCGCAGGACTACTTCAGGGCTATGGGTGCTGCGGCAAACTTCGCTTTCAACAATAGGCAACTAGTGACGCACTGGGCTAGAGAGAGCTTCGGGAAGGTGTTTCATACAGATCCCGACAAGCTGGACATGCAGATAATATACGATGTAGCCCACAACATAGCTAAGATAGAGGAATACGATATCGATGGTAAAAGAAGAAAGGTTATAGTACATAGGAAGGGGGCAACAAGGGCCTTCCCGCCCGGACACCCAGAAATACCAAAAGAGCAACAGGTAACAGGGCAGGTGGTGCTTATCCCTGGAAGCATGGGTAGCGGGAGCTTTGTGATGGCTGGCGTACCTGAGGGTGTAAGGACATTCTATTCAGCTCCACACGGCGCTGGGAGATGGATGAGCAGGTCTGGTGCTGTTAGATCATATCCCGCAGATAAGGTTATAGCTGATCTAGCCAAGAAAGGGATCTATGTAAGGGCCGTCGACAGAAGAATAGTTTCTGAAGAAGCTCCAGGAGCGTATAAAGACGTCGATAGGGTTGCTGTTATAGCCGATAAAGTTAAGATAGCTAAGCTTGTGGCCAGATTAAGACCCATAGGTGTAGCGAAAGGGTAAATATAGCTATATACCCAAGCTTAATTTTTTAGTGCTTCGACAATTGAGCAAACTGCGAAACTATATTGTTTAAGATAACTACACCACAGATCCTTCCATTCTCATCCACAACAGCAGCCACTGGCACGTCTGTTTTATGGAACATGTCTAGAGCTTTCAATATGGATGAATTCTTATCGATAATAGGAACAGGCCACCTGTAGATTTCAGACGCCTTCACTCTTTCGAAGTTTTCGGGATCAACATACATTATGTCATGCGGAGTGATGAAACCTATAGGTCTAGAGTCCCTATCTACAACGACAACGCCAGGATATATTAGGAGGAGCTTAGTTATGGTGGATATTTTATCGTCTTCAGAAACCCACCCGCCTATCACCATAAGATCCGAGATTTTCAGGCTCCATGGCTTGAATTTCTTTTTCCTGGACAGCTTGCTCCCTATAAACGCCATTGAAGACAGTATAGAGGATGTAACCATAACCAGTAGACTTACGCTATATAGTTCTGGCACATTATTGGCGGTTAGCGTGGGGTATAGGGCTAGGAGGAGAGCGGCATCCACACCTCCCTTCGATAGTAGCGACAAGGAATACTTGAGGCTTCTAACAGCTATGTATCCGGTTATGACCTTTAGCGATATTAGAATTGCGAGTATGGCTAACGCTATTCCGAGCAGATCTATTGAGAGCCTCGTCATATACAGTCCTATACCAGCAAAGAAGAGCGGTTCAAAGAAACCGAATGTGAAGGCTCTTAGCTTCTCGATATGATCAGGCCTCTCCTTAAGATAGTTAGACGCAGCTATACCTAGGAGAAGAGATATCAGTGCAGCGTTGAAGCCGGCATACTCTGCTGTGTATCCAAGAATCAGTATCATTGAAACTATAAGCGCGAATGAGAATTCACCTGCAACGAATAAGCGATCAATTTTATCCTCAAGCACCTTGAATAGTATCTTTCCAACCCTATAGGTTAGTACTATAAAGATTACCGAGAGGGCTATCGATAGGAGATTTAGATTAAGTAGCGAGTTAAACATTAGTATTCCGGCGACCTCCGATATAATGCCTATTATCAGTAGCCTCATCCCGATTGGGGAAGCTATTATTCCTCCATCTATCAATCCCTTAGTTAACGGGCCCACACTTATGAGACCTAGTAGGACACCTATACCTAGAGCTAGAATCAAGTCTATATTAAATATATATATAAGGAATAGGGTCACCCCCATGGCTGGAACCAGTAGATTCAGTATTGCCGATATAAAGGTTCTTTTATTAATTATACTGAGATCCAGATCAGCCAGCTCCTCCAATCCAGCTATAAATAGCAGGAAACTTATACCTATGTTGATCAGTAGGCTTAGCTCTCTAGACTCAACAGGATCAAGAAGATTTAATCCAGCCCTACCTATTAGTATGCCAGCTAATATAGCTCCTAGAAAGCTTGGGAATCCAATTCTTTTAAAGAATTCCTCGAATAGCTTGGCGAACAACAATATGACTCCAAGGATAATAGCTATATACTCGAGCGAGATGCCCTCTCCAACAACCGCCATCTATACAGACCCTTTATAGAGCTTTATTTATGTGGTGCTTTTAATAATATTTACCTATGATCAATAGCGATCCGGATGGTTATCAATAAATATCCTCTAAATATATAACTCTATTTAGTGTTGAAGGAGTGGTTACAATGCCCTCAAAATGGGTTTATCCAGATATAGGGGATAGGGAGGCGGTAGCTAAGGCTTTGGGAAGGGAGCTTCCAATATCTTATAAGGAGTCGGTAGAAATAGCTAAAGTTATTAGGGGGATGAGGCTTAGAGAAGCTATAGAGCTTTTAGAGAAAGTTGTTAAGAAAGAGGTCCCGATACCATTCACCAGATTTAATGGCGGTGTAGGGCATAGAAGGGCTTTGGCTAAGCTCTACGGAAGATGGAAAGTCCAGTCTGGGCGCTACCCGGTTAAGGCTGCTAAATATATTCTTAAGGTACTTAGAAACGCCGAGAATAATGCTGAGCAGAAGGGCCTGGATGTGGATAATCTAACGATACTGCATATAGCTGCGCATAGAGG
>JALXCO010000211.1 GCA_026990885.1 Desulfurococcales archaeon | reverse complement strand
ATTGCTAGTAGGCTTAGGGATAGGATACTTCATAGGGGGTAGCGCCGCCCCAGCAGTAACAGAAACAGTAACCCAGGTACAGACAGTAACACAAACAGTAGGTGGGGCTGGAGCCACAACGGTTACCGTAACCGAGACCAAGGTGCAGACAGTAACACAGACTGTTGCTCAGCAGGCAGGATTGAGCGGTGAGATCGTTATAGGGGCCCTGGTGCCTCTTAGCGGGGCCCTAGCTAGTATAGGGCCTGGAAACAAGGTTGCTATAGAGCTTGCTGTAGAGGATCTAAACGCGTTTGTAGAGAAACTAGGCCTACCAATAAGATTTAGAGTTCAGGTCGAGGATTCGGCGGCAGACCCAACAACAGCTCTACAGAAGCTTCAAGTACTATACGGTGCTGGAGTGAGATTTGTGGTTGGCCCAATGACAAGCTCTGAGGTGAGCGCAGTTAAATCTTTCGCGGATCAAAACAAGATCCTTATATGCAGCCAGTCATCAACAGCGGTCTCGCTGGCTGTACCAGACTTCATATTTAGAACCGTGCCAAACGATCTTTTCCAGTCTAAAGCAATAGCTAAGCTAGTTAAAGACTACGGTGTAGATTACCTAGCAGTTATGTTCAGAAACGATCCATGGGGCAAGGGCTTAGCCGAGGCAACGATGGAGGAGTACAAGAAGCTGGGAGGGACAGTAATATTCCAACAGGGATACGACCCACAGAAAACAGAATTCAGCGGTGAGGTAGCGGCTCTCAACGATGCCGTATCTAGAGCTGTTTCATCGTTTGGAAAAGATAAGGTTGGCGTACTGCTAATAAGCTTCGAGGAGGCAGGAACGATAATGGTTACCGCAAGCGACTACGATGTGCTAATGCAGGTCACCTGGTTCGGCTCGGATGGAACCGCTGGCAACAGCAAGATAATAGCTGAAGCAGGAGAGGAGCTGGCCAGAACAAAGCATCTGGCAACTATATTCGCACCAACAGCAAACCCGAAATTCATGGAGCTTGCCCAGAGATTCAAGCAGGTTGCTGGAGAAGATCTAACAACATACCCCTCAACAGCATATGACTGTGTATGGCTGATAGGCCTCGCAATAATAATGAGTGGAAGCACAGACACCGAGGTAGTTAGAAACGTCCTGCCTGAGGTGGCTAAAAGCTACTTCGGCGTTACGGGAGTAATATCGTTCGACGAGAACGGCGATAGGGCTAGCGGTAGCTACGATATATACGCTGTAGTAATTGAAGGTGGAGAAGCAAAGTGGGTTAAAGTGGGTACATGGTCCTCCGAAACCAACAGCATAACCTGGGAGCGTAGAGTCTAGGTCTTGGCCGGACAGCTAGAAATTAAATAATCCTTTTTTATATTTTATAAACCACATAAATAATTAGGCATGAAAGTCTATTCAGAATTCGCTAATCTATGGATCTGGAGGTATGTAGGGGATAGGCTTAAATGGTACTATAATGTATCAATCAACAATTACCCAGCTAAATACCTTATAGCTAAAAGGGTGGAGGTCCCCGCAGAAAGCTATAGAGACTTCACAGACTATAGAGAGGCCCTAAAGCTGTATGTGGAGCTAACGGAAAGAAGCTTCGAGAAGCTGAGAAGCAATATAGTTAAGGGGGTAGAGGATATAGATGAGATGCCGATACCGAGGTACAGCCTGCTAGATCTAGCGAGGGATATAGTGTGGGATATACTGAAGGAATGCATATACTGCAGGTGGAGGTGCAGGGTAGATAGGGTTAAGGGGGAGAAGCTTGGCGCATGCATGCTTACGAGCGAGAGCAGGGTTGGATGCTACTTCCACCATATAGGTGAGGAGCTCGTATTCAGGGGCACACACGGGTCTGGAACGATATTCTTTACATCATGCAACATGAGATGCCAGTTCTGCCAGAACGCAGACATATCTAAGGATAGATTCAACGGCATGCCAACAAGCCCTAGAGAGCTGGCCCAAATGGCCTATGTACTAAGGATCGAGGGGTGCCACAACATCAACTGGGTTGGTGGGGAGCCAACCATACATCTCCAGTCGATAGTCACTGCTATATGGCATCTGGGCAGGGAGGGATTCAAGCTACATCCAAGGAGAGATGAGCTGGATAAGATACTGAAGGTTAAGACGGACTACTACATATACAACGTAGATAAGAACTACGCAAACTATAAGGGCGAGTTCAACGTACCAATACTCTTCAACACAAACATGTTCATGACTGAGGAAACGCTAAACATACTTAGACCCCTGGTAGATGTCTGGCTACCGGACTTCAAGTTCGGGCCGGGCAGATGCACGATAAGGCTCTCAAGAACGCCATGGTACTTCGAGACGGTAACCAGAAACCTCAAAACAATATATGACTGGGGCGAGGACATGCTTATACGACATCTAATAATGCCCAACCATGTTGAGTGCTGTACAAAGCCTGTGTTGGAGTGGATAGCTAGAAACATGAGGGATGTCCCGGTGAATATAATGGATCAGTATAGGCCCGAGGCCTATGCAGATCCCTCATCACCAGAATTCAACCCCCAGGTTAAGGATATAGCTAGAAGACCATATCCCGAGGAGCTTGAGGAGGCCTGGAGCTACGCTGAGAAGCTCAACCTGCTCTACAGAGAGGTTACGTTCGAGAAGAAAGGCAGATTCGTATTTATACCCTAGATCAGAACTGGTCGAATCTAGGCTCCCTTCTCCATAGCTCGGGCTTCCTCCTCCTAATATTGATCATCATCCTATCAATCATCCTATAGACAGTGGAATGCTGCCTCCCCTGAATAAGCATCTCGATTGCCTGCTTAGCAACGTTAACGTTATCGTACTCGCCTATGATAGCGACGTAGTCGCCGTATATAGAGATACTTGTATCGGTCATCTCCTCAATATTCCTTCTAGCCCTACCACCCTCACCAATAATCCTGCCCTTAATCCTTCTGAGATGATTCTCTGAGTCACCTATAATCTGTTTAAGATCAATAACCGCCAAGGTATAGTCTTCATCAAGAACCTTCTCAGCCCTGTCGGGCGAGAACCCATAGCCTATAGCCTCAACATACTCCTTAGCCTTAAGAATATTATAGGCCATAACAGATGGAGAGGCAGGCTCTATAGTGACAGAACCACTCTGGCTATCAACAGTAACCAAGACACCAAGCCTATCCTTAAGCATCTTCAGATTCTCACCATTCTTACCAACCAAAACACCCACGCGCTCAACAGGGATCTTAGTCGTAATCCTAGTAACCCCAGGTATAACCCTCCTATCACTATCGAACATACCAGGCACCACACCCACCTAAAATATGCTATAGGAAACATATATCTGAATCAAATATAAATGTTAGATCCAAAGCACGGAAACTTTAGAAACGATCTAAAAATCAAATCCCAACCGACGATTGATATAGGGGATAGCTGACTCATAAAAGATCCATAGGAGAATCCAAGAAAACCCTCTATATGAACTAGAGAATTGAAGCAACAACAATATATAAAACCGTTACCGAAATGATATAGAGGTTCCTCTACCCAGGAGTAATCCCTCCGAAACAGAGGGTTGTCTTATTAATCATATATATTTCGAGATCTGCTGTGGATACTGGAACACTATTGGTACTCCACCGGTATGTATGAAGATCACTTTACCCTTGATCTCTTCTCTCTCAGCTAGATCCATTAGACCATACATAGCTTTAGCCGTATATACTGGATCAAGAACCAGCCCTTCAAGGGACCCCACCATCTTGATTGTATCAACAACCTCCCTAGTTATTGATCCATAACCACCGAACGAATATCGATCATACACCATGAAGTCCTCTCGAGAAACCTTCAGATCAACACCCAGAAGCTCGATAGCCCTCTCAACAAGCCTAACCCCTCTCTCAGCAATCTGATCGGCTTCTCTACCATTGGATATACCAACAACCCTAACATCCTCAGCACCCAACAGCTTTAAGCCAAGCACAAGCCCGGCTTGCGTAGCCGAGGTCCCGGAGGCGTGAACAATATAGTCAGGCCTAAAACCCATATCAAGGCTCTGCTTAAGTATCTCGAAAGAAGCCAACGCATAGCCCAACACACCATGAGCGCTAGCGCCCCCAGCAGGAATGATATATGGTCTCCTACCACTAGCCCTCAACCTCTCGGCGGTATTCTTAGCAATCTCCTCAGCTTCCTCCGGAGAGTCTGCGTACTCAACAGAACCGCCGAGGATCCTGTCAAGCAGAATATTGCCCTGTAGCTCAGGCTCCACACCCCGCATATGCCTGTAGAGAACAGCGTATGCATCAAGCCCAGCCTTCCTGGCAGCAGCTATAGTGAGCCTCACATGGTTAGAGTGGTATGCTCCAGTAGTAACCACGCAATCATACCCTTCAGAAAGCACGTGACCTAAAATAAACTCTAGCTTCCTAGCCTTATTGCCTCCCAATGCCAGCTCCATAACATCGTCTCTCTTAACCCAGACCTCAACACCAAG
>JALXCO010000210.1 GCA_026990885.1 Desulfurococcales archaeon | reverse complement strand
TGCTTAGGGAGAACGAGCTTAAGGAGATCGTTAGATTGATCGGTGCCGAAAACCTTTCGGAGCCCGATAAATTAACTCTTGAGGTTGCTAGGATAATTAGGGAGGGCTTCTTGAAGCAGAACGCCTACGACAGGATCGATGCGTTCACATCCCCACAGAAGCAGGTTAGGATGATGAAAATCATACTTAGGTTCAGCACTATAGCTAGAAAGCTGGTTGAGTCTGGGGTAACGGTTAAGACGATTAGGGAGACCGTGGATGATGTGTTGACCGATATTATTAAATCGAGATTCACTATATCCAACGATGATTTATCTAAGTTTGATGAGCTTGAATCCAGGCTTGTTGAGAAGCTTGAGTCTCTAGCTAAGTGAGGTGTTTGGGATGGCGGCTCAGTACTTTAGGGAGTATGAAACTATTAGGGAGATAAGGGGACCTCTGCTTCTTATAGAGAAGGTCTCTGACGTCGCCTTTGATGAGATTGTTGAGGTTGAGACTGCTTCGGGAGACAAGAGGCTTGGCAGGGTTCTGGAGGTTGGTATGGGGTATGCTGTGGTTCAGGTGTTTGAGGGTACAACTGGTATTACGCCGAGAGGCACTAAGGTTAGGTTTATGGGTAAAACTATGGAGATCCCTGTTTCAGAGGCCATGCTTGGCAGGATATTCGACGGGCTTGGCAGGCCTATTGATGGTGGCCCCAACATAATTGCGGAGGAGCGCAGAGACGTTAACGGGCTGCCTATAAATCCTGCGGCTAGAGCCTATCCTGAGGACTTTATACAGACAGGTGTATCCGCTATAGACGGTATGAACACTTTGGTGAGGGGTCAGAAGCTGCCTCTGTTCAGCGGTGGTGGTCTTCCGCATAACATGCTTGCTGCCCAGATTGCTAGGCAAGCCACTGTTAGGGGTGAGGGTGAGGAGTTTGCGGTTGTTTTCGCTGCTATAGGCATTAAGTATGATGAGGCTTTGTTCTTTAGGAAGTTCTTCGAGGAGACAGGAGCTATTAAGAGGGCTGCTATATTCCTTAACTTGGCTGATGAGCCCGCTATGATTAGGCTTATAACACCTAGGGTTGCTCTGACTCTTGCCGAGTACCTCGCGTTTGAGAGGGATATGCATGTTCTCGTTATATTGTCTGATCTCACCAACTACTGTGAGGCTCTTAGGGAGATTAGCTCTGCTAGGGAGGAGGTCCCTGGCAGGCAGGGGTATCCTGGATATATGTACTCTGATCTTGCATCGATCTATGAGAGGGCAGGCAGGGTTACGGGTAAGAAAGGAACAATAACCCAGATGCCTATATTAACTATGCCCGCCGATGATATAACGCACCCCATACCAGATCTTACGGGCTATATAACTGAGGGCCAGATCGTGCTTGATAGAGGCCTATATAATAGAGGGATCTATCCACCCATAAATGTATTGATGAGCCTGTCTCGTTTAATGAAGGAGGGTATAGGCCCTGGCAAGACGCGTGATGATCATGGAGATGTAAGTAACCAGCTCTATGCGGCTTATTCAAGGGCTCAGGAGCTGAGGAATCTAGCTGTTATTGTTGGCGAGGAGAGCCTGTCTGAGACGGATAGAAAGTATCTTAGGTTTGCTGACGCGTTTGAGAGAAAGTTCCTTTCTCAGGGCTTCTATGAGAATCGTAGTATTGAGGAGACTCTAGATATTGGATGGGATATACTGTCTATACTGCCTGAATCAGAGCTCACCAATATTAAGGACGAGTATATTAAGAAGTATCATCCTAAATATAGATCTGGATCCTCTAAATAGGTAGGGTTAGTCTCATAGGTGTTTTTATGGCTATCGACCCCAGATCTATTTTGCCCACAAAAATCAACCTAATTAATCTTAGAAAGAGCTTGGCAACAATAACTAAAATCAGAAAAATACTCGAGGATAAAAGAGATGTCCTTCTGCTCAATATTAGGGTGGTTTCGAACGAGTATGCCAGGGTTCAGAGATCGGTGATCGAGAAGCTTAATAGGGCTTACGAAATGTATTTCACCGCTCTATCAGAGTCTGGGTTCCATTCCCTTTATCTGGTTGAGAGGACTGTAGATAAGACCGCTAGGATAAATGTTGGTGAGAGAGCTGCTTTCGGTATTAGGGTTCCGGTTCTCTCTATCGATAAATCAACGCTTCAGGATCCCAGCTCTACCCCTGCAACTGTTCCTTTAACTATGGTTATTGCGTCTAGAATACTTAAGGAGGCGTTGGAGGATTTGATTAAGATGGTTGAGGCGGAGGCTACCTTAAATAGGCTTATAGAGGAGCTTAGAAATACGCAGAAACTTATTAATGCCCTCGACTATGTTATAGTTCCCAACTATAGGTTAGCTATTAAAAGAATAAAGCTTGTTTTGGAGGAGAGGATGAGGGAGGACTTCATAAGGCTTAAATTGATGAAGAAGAAATTATTAGCTAGAGTAGCCAGGTGATACCATGGATCTCGTTAAGGAGTATGAGAGTCTGCTAAATGAATATAGGGAGAGAGCCCTAAAAGAGTTCGAAGATAAAGTTAACGAGATTTTTGAATCTAGCAAGGCTAGAATATCTGAACTTAAGGAGAAAGCTTTAAAGGACATTATAGCTAAATAAGTTTGGTGTAATTTCATGGCGAAGAGATCTGGGTTGTTTGGTTCCGAAAATGTAGTTTCCATCTCTATAGGTATAGCTAGCGGCGTTGTATTTCTGGTGGTTGGTATAGGTATTCTACTGACTTTAGTCAATGGCCTAACCCTCGAGCTCCAGGCTCCAGGAATGGCTAGCGAGGAGGCAGCCCGCGCATTTGGTGAGAGGCTAGGTAGATTTATAGGTGCGGGTTTAGCTCTCGGACTGGCAGCTGTAGGTGCCGGTATCGCTGTAGGTGTTGCTGGTGCTGCTGGTATCAGTGCGTTTACTGAGAAGCCTGAGGTATTCGGTAGAGTGTTCCTTATAATTGTGCTGGGTGAGGGATTGGCTATATACGGTATAGCTATAGCGATCTTGATACTCATACTGGGTGTTGCGTAGCGATACCATCATCTTAAATCTTAAATCGCGCTATGGTTTTTCAGGGGTAAAACTGGATTTTTGGGGGTCCCCTGGCTCTTGGGGTTTGATTGAGGCGGTGTGTCGGCTCAGGCTCAGGGAATGTAAGTATTGTTTATTTTTCTTTATCTAAACCTTATACTATTTTAGGTGATCTACAGCAATGTCGTCTAGGCTAGCTGTTGTGGACTATGACTCGTGTCATCCAGATAAATGCGGTAATATGCCATGCGTTAGATTTTGTCCTGTAAATAGGGGCGGAACTATAGCTATTGAGCCTAGCGACGCTAAGGATGGTAAGCCTGTGATATATGAATCTACATGTATTTCCTGCGGAATATGCATCAAGAAGTGTCCCTTTGATGCTATATATATAGTTAATATCCCGTCTGAAATAGAGAAGAAGGTTATTCATAGGTATGGTGAAAACGAGTTTAAGCTGTATGGGTTGCCTATACCGATTAGAGGGAAGCTTATAGGGATCCTGGGTAGAAATGGAAGCGGTAAATCTACAGCGTTAAGGATCTTAGGTGGTGAGATTATACCGAATTTCGGCGAGTATGATAGGAGGCCCGATTGGGATTTTGTTTTGTCTAGATTAAGGGGTACTGAGCTGTATGGGTATTTTAGGGATCTGGTGGATAAAAACCTAAGGATTGTGCATAAGATACAGTATGTCGAGTACATACCATCTAGAGTCAGGGGCTATGTTAAGGATGTGTTGGCTAGGATAGATGAGAGGGGTGTATTGAAGGATATTGTTGCCACCTTAAATATGGGTTCTATGCTGGATAAGAAGATCAGTAGTTTAAGCGGTGGCGAGCTTCAGAAGCTGGCTATCGCCGCCGCATTATGCAGAGACGCTGACGTGTATCTGTTTGATGAGCCTTCATCTTATCTCGATATTAGGGAGAGGCTGAATATATCTATTGGTATTAGAAATCTTCTTCCAGGAAACTCCTATACGCTTATTGTTGAGCATGATTTAGCTGTTCTAGATTATCTATCGGACTATGTAGTACTGGTGTTTGGCGAGCCCGGCGCGTATGGGTATTTCTCGAAGCTCTATGGTACTGGTGCTGGTATTGGGCATTATCTAAGGGGTTTTCTTCCAGCTGAGAATATGATGATTAGGAAGGAGGCTATAGTGTTTCCTGAAAAGGATCTCGATGTAGCCGACTTGGCTAGACGCGAATCAAAGCCTATGGTTACTTGGCGTGATGTGTCTAAAAAGATTGGGGATTTCACGCTTAAAGCTCCCAAGGGCGAGATATATAGGTCTGAACTTGTTGTAGCTATAGGCCCCAACGCTATTGGTAAATCGACATTTATGAATATACTGGCTAACAATCTGGAGCCTGATAGCGGTTATGTTTCAAGTGTTGGGTATAGAATAAGCTATAAGCCCCAGTTTCTGTCTCACGATATATTCAGTAGGTATGGCGATACTGTTGAGGAGGTTTTGAGAAACGTTAATCCAGAGACTCTAAATGCTTCTTCATGGATACATGTTGATATCGTCAGGAAGCTTAGGGTTCATAAGCTGTTGCCTAAACCGGTAAAGGGGTTAAGCGGTGGTGAGCTTCAGAAGCTGGCTATTACTTTGGCTCTAGCTACCGAAGCCGACCTCTATGTTCTAGATGAGCCATCAGCCCATATCGATGTTGAGGATAGAATAGCTGTTGCTAGAACTCTAAAGAGGGTTGTTGAGAACAGAAATGTAGCTGGTATTATTGTTGAGCATGATCTGACTTTGGTGGCTTACCTAGCCACTAGGGTAATTGTGTTTGATGGTGAGCCTGGTGTGTATGGTGTGGCTAGCGAGCCTATGGGTTCATCTAGGGGTTTGAATAGGTTTCTCAAAAACTTGGATATAACGGTTAGGAAGGATCCGAAAACTAAAAGACCGAGAATAAATAAGCCTGGATCTAATCTAGATAGGTATCAAAGGAGTATTGGCGAGTACTTCTATATGGCTAGATCTGGTGAGAGTGAAGATTAGGTGCTTGATCGCTTATAGGCATGTGCACCGAAGCTATTTCCGATCTAGGTAGTTTCCTGAGTTTTGGCCTCTTCGCTTTAATCCATAAACATATCTATTCGAGGATTTAGCTTTATTTTGTAGCCCTGACTGTTTTGAGGTAGCTAGAAGGCTGAAAAACTGGATTATAGGGCTATGCGCGTCTAGTTGCTTTCTTCTACTTCATCTTTCTTAATCATATGTTCTGGTAGATCTATAACCATGTGTTTCTTCCATTCTTCATAGTGTTTTATAACGATCCATGTTCTCACTATTCTTTGGTACTCTATGCATTCTGTTTCAACTATTTCTCCTTCTAGGGTTTCTCCAACAAGTTTTGCTTTTGGAACCTTAACGTTTCTTGGTGTGCAGTATTCTAGCTTTACCCATTTCATTAGGTTGTTGATTGCTAGACCCTGTAGATCTAGGTGGTTGAGTATCTTTGTCATTTCGTACACTATTAATATCATGATATTAAAATATAAATATTATCTACGTTAAAAATTCCTAGGCAGGTGTTAGCTGTATGCCTAAAAAGAGAGAGAATAGGGGCAGGAGAAAGGGTGCTAAGGGTTACGTTGAGAGGACGCAATGTGATCAGTGTGGTAGGCTTGTACCTGAAGACAAGATTATATGCGTTACTAGGATGTATAGCCCTATAGATCCTCAATTGGCTCAGGAGCTCGAGAAGAAGGGAGCTATAATATCTAGATATCCTGTAACGCGATGCTACTGTGTTAGCTGTGCCATATATCTAGGCGTTGTGAAGGTGAGGTCTGAGGAAGAGAGAAAGATGCCTGCTAGGAGGAGATGAAAAGATATCGTGCTTGAATATATGGCTGTTCCTACATTTTAGCTTGCTTTCGATATAACCATTATTTACCGTTATAAAACGCTATAATTGTTACTCGATAAATTTATAAGCTATCTAAAAAGTAAATAATAGCTTTAGTATTTGGAAGATATGAGTGTGAATATTAATGGAGTTCTGCCCTAAATGTGGAGGAATAATGATTCCCTCTAAAAGCAATGATATAATCATACTCAAATGCTCTAAATGCGGATACGAGAAGAAGATGCCTAGCAAAAGGGGCAAGGAGGCTTATAAGATAAATAAGCATATAGATCAGAGTTTAAGAACGAAGACCACATCGAGAATAAGTGAGTCTCCCCAGGGCTTATCTAGAAGTAAGGAGGAGATTGAGCAGGAGAAGGAGGAGTACTATGAAATATTCCTTGATCTTGTGAGGGAGGAGGAAGAGTCTGGAGAAGAGGAATATTAGCGTTAATCCGAATGAGCGCGTTGTTGCTGTAGCCTTTGGTTATCTATTGCTGCGTTGGTTTATGATCTTGGGGCGTATGAGGTATTTTTAGAGATGTTTGTTGGTGGTTATCCCCTTATATTTGGCTTTATTAGTTAAATAAGAACAATTATATCAAGGTGTATGCGTCTATGTCATATGGATTTAAAGTAGATCTGTATCCTGAAGAGAGGGAAGCGTTAAGGGAAGCTCTTAACGATATGAGGAGTCCGGTTAGGGCTTTTGTCTTTATATCGGATAACTGCAATTACTGTGGAGCGACAGTAAAGCTTATGGAAACAATTAGGGAAGAGTCTCCCGAGGTTAACGGGGTTAAATTATTTGACTTCAAGGTGTTTGAGAAGGGTATTGATGATGACGTTATAGAGAAATATAAGGTTACCAGGTTTCCATCGGTATATCTTTTAGATGGTGCGATAAGGTATTATGGGATTCCGGCTGGTGAGGAGATCAGGGGGTTTGTTGAGACGATTATACGGATAAGCCAAGGCGAAAGCGGTCTTGATCCTAGAACTGTTGAGGGTTTAAAGAAAGTTAACGGTGTGGCTACTATTGAGACCATAGTTACTCCTTCATGCCCGTACTGTCCTTACGCTGCTCTCATGGCGAATATGTTTGCTTATGAAGCTTTCAGGAATAAGGTTAATAATATAGTATCTATAGTTGTTGAGGCCTATGAGAACATGGATATAGCTGAAAAGTATGCTGTTTCCTCTGTACCTACTGTTGTTGTTAATGAGCGTGTCGAGTTTATAGGGGTTCCGTACGAGGATCAATTGCTAGAGAGCATAATTAAAAGGGCTAAGCCCCAGGAGAAAAGATCAGAGGATGAAAAGTTCAAGAAAATGATTAAAGATATATTAAAGGAGCTTGAGGATAAATAGTGTTTTTACAGCCAATATATTCCTGAAACCTGATTTGGTGTTTGTTGTAAACGTTCGGTAACGTTTCGTTTTGATTATTTGAATCCATTTGAGTTAATTTAATCTTATATAAGCTACATCTGTATTAATATTTGGTGTCTGTCTCAATGGGTGAGTCTCCAAAAACAACTGTATCTGTTATTAAAGCTGATATAGGATCGCTGGCTGGACACCATATAGTTCATCCAGACACTATAGCTGTTGCTTCTAGGGTTCTGGCTGAGGGTAAGTCTAAGGGTGTAATAGTGGATTATTATGTAACCAATGTTGGTGATGATCTTCAGCTTATAATGACGCATAGGAAGGGTGTTGATAACGAGCAGGTGCATGAGTTGGCTTGGAGGGCTTTTAAGGAGGCTACTAAAGTGGCTAAAGATCTGGGTCTATATGCTGCTGGGCAAGATCTATTGAGCGAGGCGTTCAGCGGCAATGTTAGGGGTTTGGGTCCTGGAGTCGCTGAAATGGAGTTTGTTGAAAGGCCTTCTGAGCCTATAATTGTTTTCATGGCGGATAAAACGGAGCCTGGAGCCTTTAATTTGCCTATGTACAGGATATTTGCTGATCCGTTCAATACTGCTGGCTTGGTAATCGATCCTAGACTACATGGGGGATTTAGATTCGTTGTTCATGACGTGTTTGAGGGTAAAGAAATAACCTTAAATGCTCCTGAGGAGATCTACGATCTATTGGCGCTGATCGGGACACCATCAAGGTTTGTTGTGAGGAAGGTGTTGAGGAAGAGCGATAATGAAATTGGGGCTGTAGTTAGTGTTGAGAGGTTAAGCCTTATTGCTGGGAGGTATGTTGGGAAGGATGATCCTGTAGCTATAGTCAGAGCTCAAAGCGGTTTTCCAGCAGCTGGAGAAATTCTCGAGGCGTTTTCACATCCCCACTTGGTTGCTGGCTGGATGAGAGGTAGCCATCACGGCCCCTTGATGCCTGTTGGAATGAGGTATGCTAAGGTAACTAGATTTGATGGCCCACCTAGAGTTGTTGCTCTCGGGTTTAATGTTAAGAATGCTAAGCTCATAGGCCCTGCAGATCTGTTTGATGATGTGGCCTTTGATGAAGCTAGGAGAATGGCTCAGCTTGTTACTGACTATATGAGGAGGCATGGACCGTTTATGCCCCACCGTTTAGGGCCTGAGGAGATGGAGTATACAACTCTTCCCGAGGTTTTGGAGAAGTTAAAGGATAGGTTTGTGGAAACTGAGGCTCGGAAAGCCGCTAAGCCTAAGGTTGAGTCTGAGCTTTTAGCCCACAAGTCTCAGTCTGAAGATGTTGACTAGCTGGTTTAATAGTCTAGATATTTTTGGTTGAGAATTTAGTTTTTATAGTTGCTACATAATTTATTGAGGTATCTAGCTTGAGGGTTCCTGTTCTGATTATAAACTTCAAAAATTATAGGGAGGGTTATGGGGATAGAGGTTTAGATATATGTAGATATGCGAGCAGAGTATCTGTAGAGTATGGCCTAGATATATATGTAGCCCCTCCCACCTTGATGTTGATGAGGTTTATTGAGCATTGCGGCGCCGATATTTATGTGCAGCATGCAGATCCGGTAACGTATGGCGCATATACGGGTTCCATTCCAGTTGAAGCGTTGAAGGATATGGGTGTGAAGGGTGTTATAATAAACCATAGTGAGAAGCAGCTTGAGGTTAGACAGATAATCGAGTTGGTGGATAAAGCTAGGCAATATGGCCTGGTTTCTGTTGTGTGTGCCGACACGCCTGTCCTTGGCAAAATTATAGCTTTAGCTGGCCCTACAGCTATAGCGCTTGAGCCTCCAGAGCTTATAGGTTCGGGTATTGCTGTATCTAGGGCCAGGCCTGAAATTATAGTTGAGGGTGTTAAAAGTATTAAATCCATTTCTAGGGATATTGTTGTTTTGGCTGGGGCCGGAATATCGTCTCGTGATGATGTGGAGAAGGCTCTAAGGCTTGGTAGTGAGGGTGTTTTGGTTGCTTCAGCTATAATGAAGGCTAGGGATCCTGGGAAGGTAATTGAGGATTTTGCTCAGGCCATGGTTAATTATAGTAAATAAATAATTCATGGGGTAGTTGGGCTACGTTAGGTTTAGGCAGTAGTATACTTCATCCATAATATTCAGTTTATCCCATAATTTGCTTTTCTGCTCCTTATCTGTTATTATAACCGTGAATCCCCATAGACTGATTATGATCTTCTTGTTTTTATCTTCCGTCTTCTTGTTGGCTACTATGCCTTTTGCGCAGAAGTCTTTTCCTTCTTGGTATTGGGGTTTTGTTTTCGATATTATAAGCTTTAGCGAGTCGTTTTTACCGAATACAAGCACTTCCCTATGTATATCCATATCTATCTTTAGGTTTCTGCCTTGAAGCTCGACTATGTATATATTTGGTATTAGGCTTTCCTTTATATTGGTTACTTTAACGCTCTCTGTTATTTCTGGTTTGCTCACATGTTTCACCTATTTTCTTTAAATTTAACTTACCTTATTAAGTAATCAGTGGGTGTTATTATGTCTGCGTTTGAGTCTCAGAAGAGATTAAGTTTGATTGAGGCTCAAAGAAGGTTTAGTAGTGAGCTGAGTGGGTTAATTAATAGGAAGGTTGAGGTGAGGTTGGCTGATGGGAAGGTGTATAAAGGGGTTTTGCTTGGTATCGACGAGAATGGCTTAAATATAATTATAGGTGATGCTGAGGATGAGCAGGGTAGAAAGTACTTTAGGGTGGTTATAGCTGGCTCTAGGTTGTCTGAGATTATTGTTGAAGAGACGCCTCTGTTCGATCCTGATGAGTTTGCATCGATAGTTGCGCAGAGGCTAAATCTGAATCCGGCTGATATAGCTGTTTATAGGGATTCGGGGTTTGTGATGATTCTCCATAGATATAAGGTTTCCGAGATCGGTGTTGAGGGTGAGGGCTTCATGGCTAATAAGATTAAGGATATATGGGACGATTATATGAGGAGTAAAAAAGGTAAGAGGTAGAGGCGTCGGTTTGCTTACTGATGTTTTCGAGATTAGGGATAAAGATCTTTCGGGAAGAATAGGTATTTTAAGGACCAAGTCTGGAACTGTTGATACGCCGGCTTTTTTCCCTGTTGTTAACCCGGTTAGGCAGGATAGAGAGTTTCCGGCTAAGCTTATTCATGAGCTCGGGTTTAGATCTATTATAACCAATGCTTATCTTATTAGAAAGCATTTTGGTGATCGAATCAGCGGTATCGAAGATCTTAGGAAAATACTTGGTTTCCCTGGCGTGATAGCTACAGATTCAGGAGCTTTTCAGCTTATGAGGTATGGTGATATAGATGTTAGCAATCGTGAGATTGTTGAGTACCAGCTAAAGATCGGTTCCGATATAGCGGTTATTCTAGATATACCGACTAAAAGCGATGTTAGTTATGATGAAGCTTTGAGGAGTGTTGATGTTACTCTAGCTAGGGCTATGGAGGTTGTTGATATTGTAAGGGATTCCAGCACTATATGGATTCTTCCTATACAGGGTGGTGTATATGGGGATCTTGTGAGGAAGGCGGCTTTAAGATCAAGAGACATAGAGGGTTTTAAGATGTATGGTATTGGTAGCCCGGTTACTTATCTTGAGGAGTATAGATATAGTGATGTTATAGATATAATATTCAACGCTAAATCCAATCTGCCTTACGATTACCCTGTGCATCTATTTGGTGCCGGTCATCCTATGTTCTTTTCTCTGGCTGTGGCGTTGGGTGTTGATACGTTCGATTCTGCTAGCTATATATTGTATGCTAGGGACTATAGATATATAACTGAGTATGGTACAGAAAGGATCCAGGACCTTGAGGTTTTTCCATGTAGCTGTCCTATATGCTCCAGATATGATCCGCGTGACATTACCGAGCTTGATAGGGGCGAAGCGGTAAGGCTGATTGCTTACCATAATCTATACGCTATTTTGAAGGAGATAAAGAGAATTAAGACGGCTATTAGAGAGGGTCGTTTATGGGAGTATATTGTTGAAAGATCATATTCGCATCCCTCTCTTAGAAAGGCTCTATTGAAGTTTAAGTATTATTCAAAGTGGATCGAGAAGCTCTCTCCATTCTCTAAGGGTCGTAGGGGGATGCTTATATCGGATCCTTTAAATCTATATAGGCCACAGATCCAGAGGGCTGGTAGCAGGGCTTTAAATTATATTAAATATATACTAGATCATAGTGATTGTAGAACTATCTATCTGGTTCCAGGCGATCCAGGCGATAAGCCTTTCTCTAGCTCCCATATATTCAGGGAGCTGGTTAGGAGAAATGATAATTTAGATTATAAATGCATATTTTTTTACTCGCCTATAATAGGGTTGGTTCCGTATGGTGTTGATGTTACTTATCCCTATGCACATTATGAATATGGTTTGAATGGTTCGGATGTGATCGTAAAGGATCTAGTTAGAAAGGCTATGTCGATTGTTCGTTACAGTGTAAAGATCTATAGAAGCCCAAAAATAGTGGTGTATACATACAGTAAGTATAGATGGTCGAGACTGTTTGCAAGGCTTATTGTGAGAAAAATAGCTAAGCTTGACCGGAATATATCACTTAGTATAGAACCTATCTAGCGGGATTGATTCCATAAGCTTCTATGAATCGTAACCTCTACATGTGTTCTTTACATCCCTAACAATCTTTTCAGCTACTTCCGGCTGTTTCTCTACTATCGTCCCTATCACTATAGCGTCTGCTCCTGCATTTATGAGTGTGCAGGCGTCTTTTGATGTTTTTATCCCTCCTCCAGCAATTATGTATAGCTTGGTGTGTTTCTTTATAGATCTTATTATCAGAGGATTCACGTGGTCTTTAGCACCGCTTCCAGCTTCTAGGTAGATGAATTTCATCCCCATCATTTCTGCGGCTATTGCGTAGGCGACCGCCACATCTATTAATGTATTTGGTACTGTTCTGGCCCAACCCACATACCCTACCGTTCCGCCTTCTCCAACTATTATATATGCTGTTGGCAGTGTTTCTAGCCCATATCTCTTTATTATTGGTGCCCCAAGCATCTGTGCCCCAATAATATAGTATGGGTTCTCGCTGTTGAGTAGGGACATAAATAGTATTGCGTCTGCGTATTTTGAGATCCCGTTTATGTTTCCTGGAAACAGTACTACAGGTAGATCTGTTTTATTTAGTGTTTTCACCACCTTATCTACATCCTCCTCCGAAACTCCCAGGCTTCCTCCAACTAAAAAAAGATCTATATTCCACTTCTTCATGTCTTGCGATCTTTTCTCGAGATCGTTTAGATCAGTAATTTTATTTGGATCTATTAGTATGAAGATCGAAGGCTCCTCACTCTCTTTTTTCGACAGCAGTAGCGAGGCTACCTTACCTCTCCATTTCACTTAGGCTACACCTTCCTGCATTTCCTCGCTTTCTGCTTCCTCATACCATATTTCTGCTTTGCCTTCTGAGTATAGATCTATAAACTTAGAGTATATATCGACTGGTTGCCATATAGATGCTACGTCTCTGATTACGCTTCTTAGTCTGCATGATGGATTTCCACATGATATATAGGCTATGCGTTTATTTTGCTCTTCATCTGTCTGGATCTTGACGGATATGGATATAGATCCGCATTCAGGGCACTGGAATGTTGTAGGTGGTTTTCGGTCTCTCCAGTGAACCCTTCGAATTGTTCTGCGTTTCTTACTTCGTCTCCCCATTTTGCTAAGCACCGTTATTAGATTTATGGTTTATAGGTTTAAAATATATACTAGGTAATTATTTTGGGCCGCGGTATTTTGATGGTTTTAATATTATTTATCGTTTTTATATCGCTGTCCACGTTGGTTTTTATAGCTTTTTATTTGGATAGAACCAATATAGAGGGTGGATGGGGGTATCTATGTGCGTATTTCGATAATAATGTGAAATTAAGGCTCTATGTTGCTGATACCCCTCAAAAACATAGTGAGGGCTACATGTTTAAGGAGTCGATTGATTTTGAAAATATTGGAGCTGAGGGTATGGTATTTATCAATTTAACTATTGTTGGTAACTATATAACATTCACTATGAAGAATGTTAAATTTAGTCTTTTGCTTGTTGAGCTTGTCCCTGTCAATGGATACTATGTTGTTGATGATGTTGTTTTGATGGAGCCGGGAAAGCTTTATACTGTAGGTACTTCTCCAGGATCTATTTTTATTGAGGTAGATCCTAAATACATGGATCTCATCAATAAAGGCTTAAAAGCACATATTGGGGATTGCTAGTCAAAAAAGTTTATATGTGTATATGGTTACCTTACCTGATATATTGATGGGTAATGGTTGTGAAGAAGGTATCTAGCGATATAATGTTGGTTACCGATCTAGATGATGTATTGATGATATGTGAGGCCTTATCTAATAGGACTAGGCTTAAGGTGATTGAGCTTCTTAAGTCTGGCGATAAAGATCTGGAGACATTATCTATGGAGCTAAATTTGAGTAAGGGAAATCTAAGCACACAGATTAAAAAACTAGAAAATATTGGCGTAGTGTCCTCGAGCTATTTGCCGGGAGAGAAGGGAGTTAAGAAGGTTGTCAAACTTAAAATTAGAGAGATAAGGATAATCCTCTAGCGACATAACTAGGGAAATGATTAAAACACTGCGGACTTAAATACTTTTGAAAGCCATCATATATTGCTTCTCTAGATAGAAGGAAATAACCCAGCATGAAGAGAAGTAACTATAGAAGCTGAGAGAAAGCTTAATGCTGCGATTTAGCCCTGAGATAGTAATTGAATTATATGCGGCGGCCGGGATTTGAACCCGGGATCTCCGGCGTGGCAGGCTGGAGCTGTATTTTTCTTGGTGTTAGGTTAATGTAGGTTGTTGGTATGATCTATTAGTGGTTATTGGTTTTCGATCTTTTTCATCTATTCATTCACCTGTCTGTTGTTTAATGTATTAAAATATCTTTTCGAGTGAGTGATTAGATAGGCAATGATAACTACTGTTGGTAGGATTATAAGTAAGGCTAGGTATGTGCTTATAAATGTGGATAAGGGTGCTCGTCAAGATCTAGATAAATTATCTAGTGAGCGGTTGATTGTTGTTATTGAGAATATTGGTTCAGGGGATAGAATAAAGGTTGAGGGTGTTGTAAGATATATTAATGGGGTCCCGTATATAAAGATCCATCCTAAATTTAGGATCCTTAAAGCTCTAGGCTGGGTCCTGGTTAAGGTTTACCCCGCTGACGATGGTGAGCGGTTAAGTGTTTTTGATGATGTTCTTGATCTGGCTTAAGGCTTAGTGAAGCTGAAATGATAGATGGATTTACAAATAGTGCTATTGCTTTTGCTTATCCTTTTGTAGGCTCGATGGGAGAAGTAGAAGCAATAGCAATAATGGAGGAATGATATGGGAGCAGTAGGACAAAGTATTATTACAAGCAGCGGAATAAAAGCACTTATGGATGCAAGTGCTGTTGGGAAGTTAATTAAGCCTAAATATTTTAAGTTTTCTGATACAGATTATACACTTGATCCAACAATTGAAGATATAAATGGTTGGATACAAAAAGACATTACACTTTACAACACTATAAATGAAAACACAATTGAGTTTGTGTG
>JALXCO010000209.1 GCA_026990885.1 Desulfurococcales archaeon | reverse complement strand
AACACTCAATTAAACATTTACATCATACTAAAAAAATTTATTAACAAAAAAATTAATATATCTAGTGAAAGGGTCGAGAGACATGAGTGAGAAGATCAGTCTAACTAAAAAAATTATTGTATCAGCAACATTGATATCCATGATGCTGATAGGAATATTCCAGTTCACAGTTGTCGAGGCTCAAGCCGATATAGCTAGGATACCCCTACTATCAAAACCCAAGTCACTGAGCCCGTTTAAGGTCGATACGGTATGGACAGCTATTGTTGTTGGGACTGTATTTGAATCTCTGGTAGCTACAGACCCCAACAACCCATCTAGAGTGATTCCCTGGCTTGCTGAGAGCTACGAGGTTAATGAAGACGGTACTGAATGGGTGTTTAGACTCAGGAAGGATGTTGTGTGGCATGATGGTAAGCCGTTTACCGCTGACGATGTCGTGTTCACGTTCAACCTGGTTAAAGAAAGGAAAACCTCTGGGTTCTGGTATACTAATGTCCCTATAATTGTTGAGTCTGTAGAGAAGATCGATGACTATACAGTTAGATTCAAGCTTAAGCAGCCTTATGCTCCATTCCTTCTCAAGATAGCTGCGGCACCGATACTGCCGAAGCATATATGGGAGCCTATAGCTATGCAGGAGGATTTTGATCCGTCCAAATACGAGCCCACTATAGACCAGCTGGTGGGTACGGGACCCTTCAAGATAGTATCGTTCGATCCTGCTGTGGGGGCTAGCTATGTGGCAAACGAAAACTACTGGGGTCCCAAGCCAAAGATATCTAGATTAATATACCCAGTTATCGATAACCAGGACGCGATGTATCTAAGCCTAAAGAAGGGTGAGGTAGACACGGTAACCTGGAGCATTCCGCCAAATGCTGTGGAGGAGGCTATGAGGGATCCTAATATAGCAGTTATGTTTGTTGTCGAGCCCTCATTCTTCTTCCTAGGGTACAACACCCAGAGGTACCCGTTCACGCTGAAGGAGTTTAGGAAGGTCATAGCATATATTATAGATCGCCAGTACATAGTGGATAATCTATTGGGAGGATTCGGTATACCAGGCAATCCAGGACTGTTAAGCCCTGTATTTGGCGAGATGGTTAATCCACGGTCGTTTGAGTACGTTAGGTTCGATCTCGAGGAGGCAAGAAGGATACTGGACTCCCTCGGATTTATAGATCGTGATGGAGACGGCATAAGGGAGACGCCAAACGGAACAAAGCTGGAGTTTGAGGTTATTGGCCCAGCATATGATCCTGTGAGGGTTCAAATCGGTAATCTGCTTGCCCAGTGGGCTGCGGAGGTTGGGATAAAGATCAATAACAACCCAGTAGATCTAAACGAGATGATTGATAGAATAGTTAACACCGGAAACTTTGATATGTTCCTTGAGGGCTGGATAAACGAGCTTGATCCGGACTGGATATATGATCTCCTACACAGCTCCCAGGCAAGCCCCAACGGATTTAATATAGCTAGATTCAACAATCCAGAGCTAGATAGACTGCTGGAGATGCAGAGAGTAATAACAGATTTCGAGGAGAGGAAGGATATAGTGTGGAGAATACAGGAGCTGATAGCGGATGAGCTACCGTATGTATCTCTCTACCATAGGGTGTCCATATATGGTATAAGGATCGATAAGCTCGGAGGATGGGTACAGTCAATAGGCTTCGGATACAACCCCATGGCTATAGCGTTCGGCTTCGTAAACGGCTGGAGCCTACTGAATATCCAGCCAGCTATGAACCTACCGAAGCCAGTAATCCAGAATGTCAGGTTCGAGACCGCAGGAAATAAGGTAATGTTTGAAGTCGCCGTTGAGGTTAATGGTCAGCCCATGAGCAATGGCGAGGTCATAATAAACATGATTGGCCTAACTAAGCCAGGATTCAAAGGACAGATAATGCTAACTGATCCCTCGCCGAACGGTGTATTTAAAGGCACCTTGGCTATACAGGGCTTCGAGCCTGGAAGGTATCTGGCTCAGATCATAGCTAGGGACCCCAATGGAGGTATGTCGAAACAGGTGTTAGAGATCGAGATAGCCGAAGCAATGGAGCCAGTGGAAACCGAGACGGTCACGGTAACCGAGACTGAGACGGTAACTCCTGAGAAAATGGAGAGGGAGATGATGGAGGAAGCTAGAACAGTGATTAGGGAGGTTACCGTAGTTAAAACCGTTACTGGTGTCGAGACGAAAACAGTTACCGTTACGGAAACTGTAGCTATGGGTCCCTCGACAGCTCAAATAGCGGCTATAGCTATTATAGTTATTGTGGTGGCCGGCCTAATCGCGTTCCTATCTAGAAGAAGGTCGTAGAGTCTACGTTGAGCCATATATGGGTAGCGGTGCCCCTTATTGAGTCTAACTAGGTATATAGTTAGAAGGGGTATACAGTCAATCATTACTTTTTTTATTATTCTAGCCGTAACGTTCGTTATAATCAGGATTAGGGGTAACCCGTTAGCTTTCTATATTCAGAATCCGAGGATCCCGGCTGAGGTTGTGAGGGATCTTATTGAAGAGTGGGGGATCAATGAGCCCCTCCACATCCAGTTCATTAACTATCTTTTAAAGATATTTCAGCTTGATCTAGGATACTCAATACACTATAGAAAACCCGTTATCGAGCTGATAGCCACATATCTTCCATGGTCTATATGGCTTCTTGGGATGAGCGTGACTATATCCCTTGTTTTGTCAATGATCATTGGGAGCTACCTAGCGACCAGATACGGAAGCAGGCTTGATAGGTTTATGGTGTTTATGGGCTTAACTATTAGATCGTTCCCTGTATTCTGGATCGGGATGATCATACTGTATTATTTCGCCTACACCCTCAACCTTTTTCCGATAAGCCCAACCACATATCTTTTGACGTTCCCTCCCCAAAATATACTTGAATGGATAACCACATTATTCTATATCTCGGCCCTACCAATAATCTCTCTCGCTATGGTTCATTTTGGTGGAGATCTAATAATAATGAGGGGTGCAGCACTAAGCGTATCTACAGACGACTATGTGGTTGTAGCCAGGGCTGTGGGCTTCTCGAACTCATATATATTGAGGAAGATCATAATCAGAAACTCAGTACTACCCATGGTCACATATGCCTCCCTAAATTACGCCTTAATAATGAGTGGTTCAGTAATAATAGAGGCCGTATTTAGCTACCCGGGTGTCGGATGGCTTATATATCAAGCCGTACTACTTTCGGACTATTTCTTGATCCAGGGAGCCTTCCTAATATTAAGTTTAGTTGTTATAGTATTCAATTTCATAACGGATCTAATATACATGCTACTAGATCCTAGGGTGAGGCTGAGATAGTGTACAGGGATTTAGCTGCTTCACTAAGATACAGCATAGAGATTATTGGCTCGATCACCGTAGGAAGGGTAGGTCTTATACTACTAACTTTATTTATAATGATAGGTTTGTTGGCAGATCTTTTAGCCCCCTACGATCCATCTCAACCCGTATCGGAGCCATATCAGCCACCATCACCACTCTATATATTCGGCACCGATGGACTGGGAAGAGATATCTTTTCTAGAAGCCTATACGGGATAAGAACATCAATAATAATTGGTGTTCTCACAGGTCTGCTCACAACGATGATTGGGTTAATGGTGGGCTTGATCTCAGGCTATAGAGGCGGATTAGCCGACAACATCTCTACAGCGCTAATAGATATAATGCTTACAATACCACCTCTACCCCTGATAATGGTTTTGGTTGCTATTCTAGATAGAAGCTTCACCACCGTTATACTGGTTATAGCTCTAACGTCATGGCCGCAGGTGGCTAGGCTGGTGAGATCTATGGTTCTGAGTATTAGAGAGTACCAGTATGTTGAAGCGGCTAGAGCCCTCGGAGCTGGTTCATCCAGAATAATGTTTAGGCATATACTACCTGCAGTTATACCCTTAGCGATATCTCAACTTATAGTATCTATATCATACGCCATAGTTATTGAAGCTGGACTGGCTTTTCTAGGGCTCAGGAACCCCCTAGAACTAAGTCTGGGTATACTGCTTAATGAGGCTCAAACGGGTGTTGGGACAGGCTCGGCGTTTGTTGCGGGTGCTTGGTGGTGGATACTCTTTCCTGGAATGCTTATATCCATGATAGTCATGTCGTTTGTATTTATAGGCTACGCTGTCGATGTAGCGATTAATCCAAGGCTAAAGAGGTATTAAACGGTCTCTAGCTAATAGCACCAGGACGGGCTCTATATAGGTGCTCACCGGCCTCCTAACTATCTCCGCTGTAGAATCCTTCTACCGATCTCATCTACAAGTCTCGATACCTTTTTAAGGGCTTTTTCAGCATCCTCCTTACCACACCATCCCTCGTAAAAGCACGTATGCATACCATTTGCCGACATCCACGCATCATATACCCACTCCCCAAAGTCCTTTTCAACCCTATTCTTGAACTCCCATAACTCCCTATGGCTAGTAAGCTTTTTGTCTTCGACTAGTTCGGCATAGGCCTTGATGGCTAGCGCTGTTGCTCCCCAAATTTTCTCTGCGGCTTGACGTATATTGCCTTTATCTATCTCCTCCCGCGATTGCTCGAGAAGATCCTTGACAGCCTCAATATACTCCTGAACTCTCTCCTCAGGATCAATATTTTCAAGGATCAGCTCCAGTATGTATTCCTCAACACCCAAACCCGATTTCCGGGCCTCATGCCCAAGCTTCTCCAAGATGCTCTTTGGAAACTTAAGGTTTATAACTCTATCCGTTATTTTGCTTCCAGATTTTATTGGGGTACATCAGTATTAATTTCTGAATGTAGTGATACGGTGTTCATGAGTTCCCCTCTCATGGTGCTTACTTTTAAGAGGCCGGTCTCTGGTGTGCATTCGTCGGCTTCACCCACGCGCTCTATGGGCTTAGTCTAGCCTAAACGCCACAGGGCTCACATCTTTGTTTAGTCTCATCGTTCCGTCACAGATCATCGGCCACCTAATAGTCAAAAATTTAAACAAAGAATATCTAAAAGATCGTTAAACAGATAACTATTTATAGAACCTTAGAGCCAGGCTATACGGATTTTATAGAGGGAAAGAAAAAAGATCAAGGATCTATATGCTGGAGCTTTAATAAATGAACCGGAAGCAGACTATAGTTGGGCACAGAGGTACTTATAGATCCAAAGTCTAAAAAAGAGGTGTAGAGCTATTTTGTCTTTGTTCCCAGCCCGTACGGTCTTTATCCTCCTAGGCTTCTCGCGCTCTCAATGATCCACCACTCCTCCATTATCTTAAGCATGTCGTCCATCTTTTCAAAAACCAGTATGTATGATAGATCCAGCTCCACAACACCAGGAGCTCCAGCCCTCCTAAGATGGAAGACGACATCAGCGAAGACAACTATCTTATCGCCAACAGCGCTCGCTGAAACGCTCCTTATGAATACAAACCTAGCCTCATTGCCGGCTACGAATCTAGACCAGACACCCATTATCTCCTCACTACCCATGTATAGGCCGTGAAGAGGACCCCCGATCCAGTAGAGCTCCGCGTCTTCAGAATACTGCATAGCCAGCCCGTTGAGGTCCCCCGCGGATATATATGCCCAATGCAGCAAAGCCTCCATCTTGGCCCTATCTACATCCTCCTCCTGGACCTGTGCGACAGCTATATTCGATACCATTGATATTGAAAGCGTGGATATAATTAGTATGGATGCAACTAGAATGGGTAGCCTTCTCATTACCATCCACCTGTTTGGGTTGGTGAATAAGCGCTATATCTATGATCCTGAATTATGCATGAATTCTACATAGATTCAGCTATCGAACAACCAGTATCTCCCTCGAGCAATATATTCTAGGCAGTATCTCGCCAGCGCCACGAGAAACATACATCATATTCCTCCCCCTCCTATACAGCCCGCTAACATACCCATACAGGCTATTAGTTAATATACCCACAGATCCAGGAAAACAGACCTGACCCCCATGAGTGTGGCCGGCAAGCACCAGCATCTCTCTATTTTCCAGTCTCGACGGGATATAGGGAAACACATCGGGTGAATGCGCTGCTATAATGTCTACCGCATCTATATCGCCTAGAGCACCTCTATATAGCGATGGATCGTCTCTCCAGCCAACACCATATATTTTGATCCCGTTGAAATAGAAGTAGTCATCCCTCAAGAAATATACGCCAACATCCTCAAGAGCATCTAGGTATCTCTCAACAATACTGCTGGAGCCCTCTGAATCATCTAAATCATACTCGTGGTTCCCTAAAACACCAATAACGTATCTAGCTATAGACCTTAGCTCAGACAGCATAGATAAAACAGCCCTGAAGCTCCTTGTCCACGCATCCCAAATATCCCCTCCAAGAACCACCAGATCAGGCTTCAACAAGCTAACGATATCAACCACATCTCTTCTTTCTCCAGGGAAATGGATATGTAGATCCGCGAGAAACACTATTTTAGCACCTAAACCCATATTAATCCTAGTCACATCAATACCTGAATCTAGAGGATGCTGCCCCGATTTAATTGTTGTTGAGGAAATTCTCCCTGGATTACTATTCATCTTATACCTTGATGGTTTAGCTGGCCTCAACAACTCTACTCCCGAGCTTGTCGGTTTAGCCGTCTTTCTATGTACGCTACATAACTGTATTTCAAGGTGCTATTTAATGTTTCGATTCCGCTATCTGTATCGCTGTATAAACTATAGATCTGTGTAGCATCTGTGAAAATCTTTATTAAAGAGAAGGTTAATATAATATATTAAACACTATGGGCCGGGGATAGGAAATGGTTAAGAAAAATATAGTTTTGATTGCTTCGGTTGTGGTAGTTGTAGCTATTATAGGTGTAGTTGTATTTTTCCAGGGTCTGTTTCAGCAGCAAATGATCATGCAGAAGGAAGAGCAGATGCTCATGGTTGAAGAAGGCCCCAACGTGGGTCAGCTGGCACCGGACTTCACTCTGAGAAGTATAGATGGCAGGGAGTTCAGCCTGAGTGATTTCAGAGGTAAGAATGTTCTTCTATGGTTCATGCTTCCTAAAGGCTGCCCAATATGTAAGTCGCAGGTTGAAGTGCTGAAGAGGATCCAGGAGGATTTCGGAGACGATGTTGTTGTTTTGGTCGTCACGTTTATAGGGGATGAGAAGGACATGATGGAGTTCAGGGACCAGAGCGGTCTCCCGCAGTGGATCTATGCTATCGACGATAAAGGCATAGGCGTTAAATACATGATTGTTGAGATGGGCGTTATAGTCATCGACCCCAACGGAATCATAACCTTGAGAGGGATACCGCAAGCCAGCTACGATGAGATAGCTAGTGCGTTGAAGACATAGAAACATAAGCCCACGCCAGTTTCAAGGGATGTGTTTTGAACCATATTGATCCTGTGCTGGTGAGTTTTTCATTTGTAGCTGGTGCTGTAGCTTTCATTAATCCCTGCGGCTTCGCTCTGCTACCCGCATACATATCGCTCTATCTAGGGTTATCAGGGGCCGATGAGAGAGGCAGGATCGCTAGGGTGAGGAGCATCATTAATGGTGCTCTCTTCGGTCTTCTTGCTGCTTTCGGGTTCACCATGGTTTTCGGAGGTTTCGGGGCGCTGGTTTCTCTTGTTGGTACAGCGTTGCTTATATATATTCCATGGATAGCTGTGGCTATAGGTGTGGGCGTTATAGTTCTGGGCGTGCTAATGGTTCTTGGTAGAAGTATCCATATCGGGATCAACCTGGTAAATAGGTCAGCTCCCAAGAGAGGAGGATACGTATCCTTCGTGGTCTTCGGCATAACATATGCTTTGGCGTCGTTAAGCTGTACAATGCCGATCTTCCTGTATATTGTTCTTCAGGCATTGAGCGTAGGTAGCTTTATTGGTGGGATGGCCGTATTTCTCTCCTACGCTGGTGGGATGGGGATCCTAATGATCATGCTGACCATAGGTCTCATTGTAGCTAGAGAAACCATAACCAGGTATATGAATAGGTTTATGCCCTACATAAATAGAGTGGCTGGAGCCATAGTTATCGCTGCGGGAGGGTACATAATCTATTTCCAGATATTTCTAGGCGGGCTACTGGGTCTCTAGATAACCCCTTATTTTTTTCTCTACATCCACCCCCGATACTGATCCAGTCAATATATCGACAAGCCTTGATTCTATAAAAATCAGCACAGCCGGCACACTCATGATACCGTATCTAACAGCTATATCCGGCTCAACCGAGACATCTATTCTTCCTATAGTTATCTCTGGATATCTGGAGGCCAGCTCTTTCAGCTCCTCCTCAAGCTGCTTGCATGGGATGCACCAGGGGGCCCAGAGATCGATGATCGCTATCCTGTTCTTAGATATGAAATCCTCGAACTTGCTTTTATCAAGATCGATTAATCCAGCTATGTACCTCACCTATCTAGATTTTATTGAAACCTAGGTTATTATATTTAATACAGTATCGAAAGCAAGTTTTGATGTAGCGATCAAGAGAGCCAGAGCAGCTATGAAGATCGCATCAACAAACCTATCCCTATAGATGTCAGGCATTCTGAATTTGTCACTGTTCCTCAACCTGACCTCGATATAGTACCCCATGTATGACGAGTACACTATCAACGTATGTATCAGGGGCTCAAGTTTTGAGGGCTCAAACATTTTTATGAATGATCCTATACTTGACCTGGATTCATATATCCTTATAGAATCTATTAGGGCCGACATGAGTTTACCAACAATAGCTAAAGATCTCAACGCAGATATATATACAAGCGCCAAGATCCTAAGCCTACTCCCCCCAAGCATGACATACAGATCTATATACCTTATAGACTGCAGTAGAGCTATAGCGCTTAAGCCTATAGATACGATAAGCACCGAGACATTTATGCTTGATCTTATGGCTTCAGCAGAAAATACAGGGTCGGGGGGCGTGACAAGAACTATAAACCCTATAACCATGCTGAAGGTTGCTATCGCTATGATCTTTGTCTTTATAAACCTAATATCGTACTCGATCAGGTTTACAATCATCATAGCTATAGCTATCGGGAGGGCGAGGGAAACGGGGTTGTAGTAGCTTAGGAGGGTTACGGATATAAATACCAGTATCTTTATTTTCGGATCAACCTTATCCAGAATGAACCTGTTTCTCTGAACCTTAATAAGCTCCTTTATAACGTTATACAACCTAGATCACATTCCCCAGCGATTCGAAATAAAGCTCCATAAATACATCGAGATACCTACAGCAGCCAGGTAGCCTATTCTTTGCATCGCCATATATCCCCCTGAAAACATCTTCAGGCGCGCCTCTATAGGCTATTTTACCGTTATCGAGCAGATAGACACGGCTGCAAAGGGATAGTATGGTTTCTATATCATGAGTAATTAAAACGACCGCTCTCTCCCCAGACACGGCTGATTCAACATGCCTATTGAGTGCGGCTAACCCATCGCTATCCAGGATATTGGTTGGCTCATCAAGGATCTCTATATCGCTACCTATAGCCGAAGCTCTAGCCAGCACAGCCTTAAGTTTTTCCCCGGAACTCAAGGTTAGGGGGTGCCTATCTATAAGATGGTCTATCCCGTAGTATCTAAGGGCATCCATCCCCTTACTGCTGTATCGCTTAAATATATGTCTCAGGCTAGGCCCCCATAATGATAGGTGGTATTCCTGGGGCACATATAGGGGGGCTGTACCTGTATATATGCTTACCTTCCCCTCGCTAGGCCTTATGAGGCCCGCGATGATTTTACCTAGGGTGGTTTTACCGGATCCGTTAGATCCTATTAGGCATTCTATACAGCCTCTATGTATGTCTAGATCTATATCCTTGAGGAGATGCCTACCCCTCAAGCTGAAGGATACAGAACTCACCTCAGCTACTTTACCCCTCTCCCTGCATTGCTCGATAGATAGATCCCTGCTTGAACCCCCTAAGGCTCTTAAGCCATATCTCTTTGAGGCACTTAAATAGCACTCGACCAGATCCTCTCTCTTGCGGGATTCACAAATCTCCTTAACCTCACCGCTATCCAGAATAACTATCTTATCGGCCACACTCAAGGCGAAATACGGGTCGTTGGTTGTTAGTAGAAATGTTAATCCCTCCCTCTTCATTGCGGTAATTATATTTACTAGGTTCTCAATGCTCCATATATCCAGATCGGACGATGGCTCATCCATAAGAACTATTTTCCCCCCTATGGATAGGTAGATCATTAGAGCCAGCCTCTTCTTCTCACCCACAGACAGCTCATCAATCTCTCTATCGAGATAGTCGCCCACACCAAGCCTACCAGCGAGCCTCAGGGCTTCATGGCTATCAGGCAGAATAGAGATCTCATCGTAAACCTGTGGAAAGATTATCTGTAGGTCAGGGTTGAACGCTATATAGGTAAAGAGGTTGAGAAGCCTACCGTAATCCCTCTCCCCAATATCTATTTCAGCACCATTATACTCTATAACCCCGTTAACATCCGCATTGAAACCTATAGACGCTAAACCCGATAAAGCGTTAAGTAGCATTGTTTTTCCAGATCCATTTCTCCCCACAAAAACCACAGCTTCACCCTCTCTGGCGGTGAAGCTCACAGACTTTAGAAGGCTTTTTCCTCCAATCTCCATGGAGATATCGGTGAACCTTATCATTCTAGAGCTACCCGAGGAGATCTATCGGATAACACCAATATTTCTAAGTCTACTATACACTAGATACCCGATCGTGAATCCTATAGGGGCTATAACAACCCCGTAGACAACTCCAGCTATAACTAGAAATAAAGATCCTCTTAACAAAGCAAACTGAGAGGTTACTATAGCACCCGATACACCTCCAGCAATTATAGATATTAGAAGCATCCTTCTATAACCCTCAATGCTCTTCGCGACCGTGTATATAGATCCCAAAGCTATATTAGAGAGAAGCAGAAAAACGCCGTACCCGGCTGCAGGCGGTATTATGATAAACAGTATCCCAACACTAGCAGCCGAAGCTAGAGGGAGAATACGTATCGATGTTAGCTTAGCCACTAGATACAGCACCATGTTGCCAGATACGAGATAAAAAGCCGCCGACAGCACCCCGCCCAATCCTCCCCCAGCCACATATGATGGTGCGCTACCAATTATCCATAGGGACGACATCATCGCTGTAACCGCTATATCTCTCCCAGCAGATCCCATATCGCTGTACCAATTGTTATAGGAATAGAAGATATTTAGTTTAATTTAATGCGCCAGTTAATCAAAAAGATATTTGCTGTGATATACTAAAGCCATACTGGATTAACTCTCATGCCGAAGATAGGGCTCAGCAGGAAAGCAGTTATCAGATACACAGAGAAGTGGCTTGCTCTAGGCGTGGTTATAGGCCTGATCTCGGGGCTGGCATCATACCTGTTCTTCTACCTGATAGGGTTTTTCGAGAGCCTAGTGCTCTATATAGCCAACGGCAGCTACACGGCTTTATCAGGGTTCAAGGATATCTCAACCATGGCTCTGGGGGAGATATCTAAGCCCTACACAATACCTCTCTTGAGCATTCTCGGTATAGCCCTGGGCTCGCTAATAACGTATGTTTTCGCCCCCGAAACTGAGGGGTCTGGCGTTGATTCAACTATAAGATCGTATCATAGGGACATGGGAAAAGTGAGATATAGGGTCCCCCTAGTTAAAGCCTTGTCATCGGCGCTCTCAATCGGCTTTGGTGCTAGTGCAGGTCTGCAGGGTCCGGCTATACAGATTGGTTCGAGCCTTGGCTCGATAGTTTCTAGAGTTCTCAGATTAACCCCTGAGGATCGTAGAATAGCTTTCGTAGCGGGCATGGCTGGAGGCTTATCCACCCTCTTCAGATCGCCTCTGGGAGCGGCCTTTTTTGCTGTGGAGGTCCTCTACAAGCGCGATCTCGAGGTTAAAGCCTTTATCCCTGCCTACATATCCTCGCTAGTGGCCTTCACGGTTACTGCTCCGCTTTTTGGGTATAGCTATATTCTTCCCAGCCTGCAGGTTGATCCGGAGAAGCTATTCAGGTTCGACTCGATAGTATCTTACGTTCTTTTAGCGCTATATATAGCTCCATTCACATATCTGTTTATAGCTGTCTACACCTCTCTGAGGATGTTTTTTAATGATCTAGCTAAACAGCTGAGGTTCAGAGCGCTTAAGCCTATTGTTGGAGCAGTTATCGTGTCGCCAATCATTTTTGTAGCCCCCTATATAGCCGGATCAGGCATGGGCCTCCTCACACTTATTTTAAGGGGTGACGTATCGTTTCTGCTGCCTCACAGGGATTTTATTGGATACAACGCTATACTTCTATCCCTCATGCTGGTGGCTATAGCCTTATCAAAGGTTATAGCCACATCCATAACTATAGGATCCGGTGTGAGCGGAGGCCTATTTATGCCCAGCCTTCTAGCTGGATCAATGCTTGGCCTATCATACTACTATCTAGTAGGGAGCCATATCTCTCAGCTCTCACCCGAGATCTACGCCTACCTCGGAATGGCATGCTTTATGGCTGGCGCAGCAAAGGTCCCCTTGGCAGTATCTATAATGGCCGGTGAGATGGGAGACAACTACCTGATGATAGCCCCTGCACTGGTTACATCTCTTTTAGTTAGGGAGTTTTCGGGGGAGGGCTCGATATATTCGTGGCAGCTCACCAGTCGTGTGAGGGAGGAGGTGATCAAGGCGCTCAATATTTTGGAGAGGATTAGTGGTAGCAGGATCTACAGCTCTATTACTGCTAGAGACCTCTCACAAAGGATAGAAGGTATCAAAATATGTGGAGGTGCGGACGTGGGGGACCTCCGGAATATAGAGAGAACAGTACTGGAGTATGGTTTCGCACCCCTCATAGATAGTGGTGGGAGGCCATGCGGGATTATAGATGTATCTAATATCGATTACGTCATAGATAGTCTTGAGAAGGGTTCAGGTGTTGAGGAGCTATTATCCTTCATCAGGAGAGATATACCTGCTGTAAAGCATGATCGCGGTGTAGGCGATGTTGTGTCTGTGATACTTGAGAGGGAGGTCCCCTACGTATTTATAGTTGATGACGAGGGTAGGTATGTAGGTACCGTTGTTTTAGATGACCTATACTTCAGGCTGCTGGATATATTGTTGAGAGCACAGAGTGGTAGAGAAAGCTAGTCGTACTCGTCGTATATTTCTCCAACAATCTCCTCTAGGAGGTTCTCCAGCGTAACACCACCAAGGAGCCTTCCTGTTTTCGAGTCGACAACAACGGCGAAGTGGGTTTTCTTTGCCTTCATGAGTTTTAGGACATCGTATAGCTTGCTGTTTTCATTCACCTTAATTATGGGTCTCATATACTTTATAACTGGCTCGTCCTCCCTGAATTTGTCTTTTAGCAGGTCTTTTACATGGATCATGCCAACAACGTTATTTAGATCTTTATCGTATATAGGGTATCTTGAGTGCCCGGTCTTTCTGAATATCTCGATAACCTCTTTTATAGGTGCTCTCGAATCGATCATTTCAAGGGACCCCACAGGAATCATAACCCTAGATACCGGTGTATCCATAAACTTCATCACGTTAGACATCATCATGTACTCGTCGCTAGTTAAGATCCCTTCCTCCCTCCCAACCCTAAGCATTAGCTTTATCTCGTCCTCAGTAACTAGGGTTCTTCTACTCTGGAAACCTAGCGTCTTTAGAAATGAGTTAGCTATGCTAGCCAAAACAACGGCTACCGGGCTCAAGATCTTCATAGCTATCCTCAGTGCCGGAACTATCTTCATTGCGTAGGACTCCGGATCTCTTATAGCGTAGGCCTTCGGTATGACCTCACCGAATATGAGGAGTAGTAGTGTTCCCACGCCAGTCGCTATACCAACACCTATGTCCCCGTAGAGCCTGATGAATATATCAGTTATTATGGCAGCTATAGCCACATTCATCAGGTTGTTCCCCACCAGAAGGGTGCTTAGAACCTTCTCCGGCTTGGATAGGAGCGTCAGCAGGAACCTAGCTCTATCAATACCCTTTTCAGCTTTCTCCCTCAGCTTTATCCTGCTTGACGATATCACAGCTGCCTCCGTCGAGGAGAAGAATGCGGAGCCGTATAGTAGGAACATTAGTAAAATGATTTCGATAGCTATAGTTAGTGGATCAGCGACAAGCACCAATATGCATGCACCCTTAGATAATGTACTCTTCTTCCCTACCGTGGCTAGCGAAAATATGGTGCAGGGTATCCATGGATCCGCTTATATATGTGGCTCTATAAGTTAGGTTGAGTAATCTATTTTCGCTCAATTCCCTTTCTCAACCCAGAAAATATAATTATTTTGAGACTTATTAATTATATAATGAATCTACTCTCTTGCGTAGCTTTTTCATATCAATTTCTTGAACTCCTCCAGGATATAGTATGCTGCCGCATAATCCAGAAGCGAGGTCCCCACAGATTTATAGAGCTTGATCTCTTTGAAGCCACATATATCTGGGTTAGATAACGCCTCCCCAATCTCTACCAGCTCTAGATCCCTCACATCATCAGTCTCGTTTAGGCATCCCTCCTTATTATCTACCAGTGCGCATCCGCTCCTGAGCCTTACTCTATCGTCTAGCTCTCTAACTGGTTTCGGCGCTCCCACAGACAGTACTATAGAGCCCCTTTTCAGGAGGTCCCCAAACACAACAGGCTCTCTAGAGTTTGTCGCCGCTATAACCACGCTGGATTTCTCGAGAAGATGCTTAAGCTCTACTACTTTCGCGTTGTAGTCTAAGGCTATTCTCGACGCTTTAGATCTGTTTCTGCTGTATATCATTATTTCGTCAATCTCAAAGACATCTGTGAATACCCTTAAATGGTATCTTGCCTGTGTACCGCTACCTATAACTCCCAGGTGATCTATATGGGTGCTGCCTTCCGATAGTATTTTATAGGCTAGTGCGGAGGCTCCAGCG
>JALXCO010000208.1 GCA_026990885.1 Desulfurococcales archaeon | reverse complement strand
CACAGGACCCCCAACACTGGTGCCGTCTGGGAACTGGTAGCCCATAACTATCTTCTCGAGCGGAATACTGATCCATGGCTTCCCAACAACAAAGACCTTTCCATCGGCTATCTCTAGGTGATCCTCGTCAACCTTCAGGGCTTGAGAAGCGATCTTCTTGATCTTCCTTTTAGCATCCTCTATAGCCTCAAGCAGAGCTAGGCCATCCGTAAAGAGACCCCTACTCCCTACAGTCTGCCAGGTGTATGGTGAGGCGTCAGTCGATCTCAGAGGCTTCACATGAACCTTCTCAAGGGGTATACCGAACGCCTCAGCAACCATCATGGCTAAGCCGGTAACGGTGCCCTGGCCAAAGTTGCTTGTACCAACCATCACATCTACTGAGGCGTCTTCATTGAACTTAACTATTGCCGATGACGAGGCGTTTGGGGGCTGTGAGGGTCCCTTAACGCTCAGCGCTATCCCCTTAGATCTTATAACCCATGGCCTTTCGGGATCTACCTCCGGGGTTGTCCAGTCGAGAAGATCAGATATCCTCTCCAGAACCAGCTGGGGGTTGCCAGCGTCCTCCCTCAACCTAACCCCGGTACCTGTTGTCGATACACCGGGCTTCAGCAGGTTTCTAGATCTAATCTTGACGGGATCCTGATCAAGCTCACGGGCAGCCATATCTATCATGTGCTCAAGAACAAAGTGGTTTTCGGGATGACCAAACCCTCTGAGGGCTGTCGTGGGAACCTTGTTGGTGTATACTGCGTAGGATTCACACAGGATATTCGGTATATCGTACGAGCCTGCACACGCATACCCAGCAGTCCTAGATATATTGACGGTGTAATCAGCAAACGCACCGGAATCAAACAGGAATTTAGCCCTATAGGCAACTATACGGCCATCCCTAGACAGGCCCATCTCAGCCTCAGCAACCATCCCGGGGACCACTGGAGCCGACTTAAACTGCTCAGCCCTGCTGAGCATGAGCTTGACGGGCTTGAACCCAACATGCCTAGATATCATAGCGGCTAGAGCCTCCCAACCTAGGCCTGCCTTGCCGCCGAAGCCCCCGCCTATATAGGGTACGTTAACCTTGATCTTGCCTGCAGGTATATCTAGTGAGAGAGATAGGAGGCTCCTAACTGCGAAGGGCGACTGGGCCGATGACCATATCTCTATATCCCCGCTATATCTATACCACGCGATAACCACCTGGGGCTCCATATATGCGTGGGATATGTATGGTAGCTTAAACCTACCCCTAACTATCGTATCTGCCTCAGCGAAACCCTTATCTATGTCGCCCTTAACCAGCTTAAAATAGTTGGCTATGTTGGTTCCGGGCTTAGGGTTGAATGCCGGTAGCCTCCTATATTTGTCGAGGTTCTCATGCAGTATAGGGGCGCCCTCCCTAAGGGCCTCCTCAACGCTGAAGACAGGCTCCAGAGGATCATACTCGACCTCTATAAGCTCGGCAGCCTTCTCCGCAGCCCTGAGGTTCTCGGCAACAACGGCGGCAACAGGGTGGCCTATCCATAGAGCCTTATCTATAGCTAGAAGATCGCGGTCGCCAACATATATACCAACCCTATAGGGTATATCTCTTCCCGTGATTACCGAAACAACGCCTGGAACCCTGATGGCCTTGCTGTAGTCTATGCTCTTTATTCTTGCATGTGCATACTCGCTGTGCACAAGCTTAACGTGGAACATACCCGGTATCTCGAGATCAAACGTGTACTCCGCGGCGCCAAGCACCTTCTCGTAGGCGTCTAGAGGGGGTATTCTTTTACCGATATACCTGTACTCTCCCCCAGACTGGGGTTTATCCATGGCATACACCTATGGAACAAAATTAATACTATTTAAAAGCTAATAAAGCATCTAAAGCAATGACGAAAATTTATTAAATTTAGAGCATTACTATGCGATGAGTGATTGGATGACTATAGATCGAGGAACACAGGGTGGAGATGGGGAAACAATACTTAGAACAGAGAAAATAACCAAGAGGTTTGGGGATGTTGTAGCGAACGACGGGATAGATTTCGAGCTCAGGAAGGGAGAGATCCACGGGCTCCTCGGCGAAAACGGCTCCGGCAAAACAACGTTCTGTAGAATACTGTATGGACTGCTCAAGCCGGATTCCGGAAGGATAATCTATATGGGGAGGGAGGTGAGATTCACATCGCCCAGAGACGCTATAGCCAGCGGTATAGGTATGGTTCACCAGGAGCTCTCCCTCATACCCAACCTGACCGTCTCCGAAAACATAGCTATGCTCCACGGCAGGGGGTTCAAGATAGATAGGAGGGAGATATACGAGAGGCTGCTCGATCTCGGAGAGAAATTCGGTTTGGAGATTCCTCCAGACGTGCCCGTGTACAAGCTCTCGTTTGGGGAGAGGCAGAGAATAGAGATCATTAAAGCGGTGTATTCAGGGGTTAAAGTACTCATCCTCGACGAGCCAACAAGCTATCTAACCAGGGTCGAGGTTGAGAACCTATCAAGGGTCTTGAAGGAGATGAAGAGGAGCGGTATCACGATCATTTTCGTCTCACACAAGATCTCGGAGATAATGGAGCTTACAGACAGGGTAACGGTCTTAAGGAGGGGAAGGGTTGTGGGTAGAGGCGTAACCAGAGAGATGAGTGAGAGCGAGCTGGTTAAGCTTATTATCGGTGATAAGGATCTGTCTAGACCAGCGTTAGCGGGTGTGGAGTCTAGAGAATCCGGGGAGGATAAACCTGTGTTGCTTAGGGTTAAAGGCTTAACTGTTCTGGGGGATCTGGGTCAGGTCGCTGTTGATTCTGTCGATCTAGAGATAAGATCGGGAGAAATACTGGGTATAGCGGGCGTAGAGGGCAACGGGCAGAAGGAGCTTATAGAGGCCATAGCGGGGATAAGGAAGCCTGTTAAGGGGGAGATATATATAGGGGGCGTAAACGCTACCGGAATGAACTCCTATAGAATCAGAAGGCTAGGTGTATGCTACATCCCCGACGACTCGGAGATGGCTCTGCTGAGCGATGCGAGACTCTTCAAGAATATAGCGATAACCCCGCCGGCGGCAGACCTGTATGTTAGGGATCGGGTACTGAGGATCTTTAATTTTAGAATACTCAGGAACGCGGCCAGAAAGCTTATAGAGAGATTCAGGATAGTTGCGGAGAGCGAGGACACATACCCAAGCAGTCTGTCTGGAGGAAACAAGCAGAAGCTCGTTGTTGCCAGAGAGCTCCACACGGAACCCAGGATAATCTTGGCCTACTGCCCAACTAAGGGCCTCGATATAGCTACAGCCAATAGCATGAGGAACTATCTAGTTAGCGAGAAGATGAAGGGGAAGGCTATACTTCTGGTATCCACAGATATGGATGAGCTGCTTGAGATATCGGATCGGATTGCAGTAATGTATAAAGGTAGGGTAGCTGCTGTTTTTGATAGAGAGAGGTTTGATCCCTATATAATCGCCTATGCAATGACAACAGGCAGGCCAAAAGAGGGGTAGCATATAGGATAGATCTACAGTAAGCATCTACAAGACGGAATATTTCGTAGAAAAGAATAGACATGGCTAGATGTTTAAGCTATAACAGGAATTTTGGAAAACCCCTACAGGAGCATAATGCCGCGATCGTTTTATACACCGCTGAGGAATCGAGAACCTCCAACTCATATATAGGCAGATCCCTAAGATAGGTCACCAGTACCGCTACCGCAATTTCTAATCCTTCTGCTCTGCTGATCAATCATCGATTTCAGCGATTCAACGGGGTCTCGGGACTGATATATTGATCTACCCACAATCTCGTATGTCGCTCCAGAACATACGGCATCGCCGGGTTTAGCTCCCTGAGCGCCTATGCCGGGGGATATAATTACTTTATCGGGGAAGTCTCTTCTAGCCAGTCCAATATACCTTGGGTATGTGGCCCCAACAACAAGCCCGTAAGGATCTATATGAGAGATTGTCTCCCTCAATAATCCATAGTATAGATCAGCATTCCAGCCGGGGTTCGACATAGCCGCAACTAGATACAGGTTGATCCCCTGATCATCTAGATACGATTTAAGACCATCGAGGGCACCGGCAACACCAATAAATGCGTGGGCTATAACCGAGTCAGCCAAATCCCTAACCCTAGATACCGTAGCCACCATAGTGCTCGAGACATCGGCAAGCTTAAGATCAAATATCACCTCCCCCCATCTGCAGCACGATAAGAGGTCCCCTACGCCATCCACCCCTATATCAAGTATTAGGGGTATACCGATCTTGACCCCGTGGAGATGCCTTGAAAGCTCTTTGAGGGTATCAGGATCGATAACTCTGTCGAGGGCGAGAATAAATCTACTCACCACAGCCATCAGCCAGAAATCTTTCTATATGCACTCTAAAATCTCTATCAACATAGCCAAGATCTAGAACCACCCTAAATATATCGGAAACCTTGTATAGAGGCCTATAGAGAACCCCAAGCCCCCTCAACCTTTCGGACGCACCCTCACAGCGATCAACTATAACCGCCGCTGCAGCAACACGGCCTCCGGAATCCTGTATAGATCTGATAGAGCTAT
>JALXCO010000207.1 GCA_026990885.1 Desulfurococcales archaeon | reverse complement strand
CATAGGAATAGTGTCAGGATACTTCAGCGGCCCCATAGATGAGGTCCTTATGAGACTAACAGATATATGGCTATCGATGCCCACATTACTATTCACGATATTTCTTGCTTCAGTTCTGGTTAGAACGCCGCTACCCATGATCTACGCGATAGCTACGGCTATAGCTTTAACCTCATGGCCCTCAGTCGCTAGGTTAGTTAGATCTGCAACACTCTCAATTAAAGAAAACCAGTATGTGGAATCAGCACGCGCCTTAGGAGCAAGTAATTCAAGAATAATGTTTAAGCACATCATGCCGAATATAGTGCCTCTCATAATAATAGAGATCATAACAGGGACAGCCACAGCTATGCTAACGGAAGCATCTTTAAGCTTTCTGGGATTGGGCGATCCTACAGCTAAGAGTTGGGGTACAATGATATACTACGCTATGGAAAGGAACGCTGTCTTCCTTAGAATGTGGTGGTGGCTTATTCCGCCCGGTATAATGATCTCTATTGCCGTTCTAGCTGTTATGCTTGTGGGTATGGGGCTAGAGGAGTTCTATAATCCTAGATTGCGTAAGAAACAGTAAAATCTTGGACGTATCATCTAGATCAATATTAAAACTCTTTCAATATTTTATATTGTTCAACGTAACATAATATATGGGTGATTCAGAATGGATGAGAGAAAAATAAATACAATAGATATTGAGGTAGATTTCTCACACATACCAGTAAAGCCTATAGAAAGTAAAGAGATACGTGAACTAGAACTAGCTTTAATACTGGGAACCATATTTAGAGGCGATGTAGTGAAGGAAATAATCGAACCCAAAGAATTCACGACATGGGTTGACAGCCTAGCTGTGGCTGCAGGCGCCTTAGCTAGACAGAAAGCTGGCTATCCAGTATCAAGGATTGCAGAGGAATTGGGTAGAAGTGAAGCTACAATAAGGAATCATCTTCAGGGAAAAACAAAAGCAGGTGAACTTGTGAAAGAAACCTATGATATGCTTAAGAAAGGAAAACTGAAGATAACTCTACCTGCTCAAATAGGCCTAACTGAAGAGATGGAGAAGCTGAAAAAGAGGATTTCTGAACTTGAAGATAAATTAAGGCAGATTAAAGATCAGCTGCTTAAAATAGCAGAATCTATATAGTCCTTGAGTGTCGGCATAGTTTCATTGTTTTTTACTCTAGGAACTCGTATGTTTCATAGCATCTATTCTCTATTCTATTTAGATAGCTGGATATGATCTTTCTGTTGGCTCTCCTTAAATAATACAGTAGCGTTGCCGTATTAATCTTACTTACTCTGGCCACATCTCTAACCCCCATTTTCTTGGGGTAATCAAAGTACCCTAGCATATATGCTGTCTTTAATACATCAACCTCCTTCTCGCTTAAACTTAGCTCAATCATCTCATCGATATATGATGACAGATCGCTTTCGCAGTACTTTAGTAGTGTTGATTTCTTTTGAAGTATGCTTTTAAGATCCACGCTACTCGGGATCAGAACCTTACACTTCTCTTTTCCATCTTCAACTCTAAAGTCTATTATAACTCCTCTTGCAGATTTAACTATTTCAGATGCTGTGCTATGGTATCTTATCCTTAGATCATATGCGGCGTATCTCTTAGATATCTCAAGAGGGGTTACCTCCTCAACATATCTATTCTTTTTGAGTTTAGATATGAATTTCCATAGATCTTTACCCACAATGAGAATCTTGGCATTGAATGACTGTGATTGGGGGTTTGTGAAATCTACGCCGAGAACTTTAACTATTATATCATGTTCCCTAGTAAAGTTGATCCAACAGTGATCATGTGTCGTCTCAAAGTATGTGAGTTTCAATGATCCTTTGAACGTCATAGAACTTTCACTAGTAAAATTTATTGTTTAACAGAAATTAAAGTTACAGTATTAATCAATATAGCTGATTGATCAGAGAAATAGCTATGCTTCAAACCATTGTAGCCTTTAATCATTCTTGAAAAATTCAGGGTCACACGCCATAGTGTTTTAGGAGGTAATTGAGACTAATAGAACAACTTTAACTAGCTTGGAGGTCCCCCCAAGAGTAGCAAAACATTGGCAAGAGGGACCTCTCACATAGCTGTGGCAATTACCTATCTATCGTTCACAGGATTATTGAAAGTTGTTAGAGGCACCAATATGGATAGATAGTAGATGCTATGGTATACGTGCTCTATCGAATCTATCTCTATAACTTAATGGTGCAGTTGCATCTATACCGATCTTACTTCCAACACCGTTCTCAGATGATGGATCTAGAGAACTCAGCCTTGAGTTGTTGACAATTATAAGATCCTTGTGAGCTTGAAACCTTGTGGCTATTGCCCAATCAACCTGGCTAAGATCGTCAGGATCTATGTCACTGTCAACAACAGTAACGATTTTAATAGATGGGTGAGCACCCATAGCGGCTAAAATAGCGTTTTTCGCATCACCGTCTGTGGATTTAACTATACTTATAATTGCATGAAGCCATCCCCCGCTGGAATGCGTTAGCCTGACCTTTACAACCTTTTTAACAACCTTAGATACAGCATTATAGATATCGGCTTCTTTACCGATACCCATCAGTATTAGGTGTTCGTCCCTCCCAGAGAGAATTGTGTAGAAGGGGAAACCCGCTTTAGATTCATATACCTTATCCACATAGAAAACAGGCTCCTTCCTAACCCTATCATAAGTAAGTAGCGCATCGGCAAACGGACCCTCCTCATCGTCTTCTAGCCCAAATCTACCTTCAATCACATGCGAGCACTCACAGGGCACGGGTAGGTTGTATATGGGTGTTCTACAGACAGTTACTCCACCACCTAGTAGCCTGTTGGCAATCTCTATCTCGAAAAACCCGTATGGAGGCGTTAGTGCGGAGCCTAAAACAACCAGCGGATGCGGGGAGAAGCATATAGCTACAGGTGTAGGGCTGTTTCTTCTTCTATTGCTGAATACAATATTTCTAAGATGCCTTGGAACAAGTCTAGCTACGCCTTTTCTAGAGTCTTTAACTAAAAGTCTGTGGATCGAAGCGTTATATATCTCTTCATCAGGATCTCGAGCTATAAATATTCCAGACGTAAAATATCTTCCAGCATCTCTCTCATAGTAGTGGAGAGAAGGAAGGGTTAGAAGGTTCCTGCTACTCTCTCTATAATACTCGTTGAATGGGTCCTCGCTACACTTAGCAGGATTATTGATGGCCTCAGCAAGCTTGGAATACAGCTCCTGATCACTATTTACGCCAAGGTAGGCATATAATATGTCCCTACTGGGAATCAAATTAGCCACTACATTAAGATTATCGCAGCAATCTACGCGAAGCATTACTGCCTTCTTTAACAGGGCGTATTTTTCGATTACTTTTGCGGCCTCAAACCTCCAGTGGTGTATTCTATCTATCTTCTCTATCAGATTTAAACGATCTAGAAGCTCCAAAGCATTATTTATATTGGGCATTTCGATATCCTCCCCTCCTCCTCAAACTCAGATGTTAGCTTTATCCTGCTAATAATAATTCCCGCGATATCTCCCTGGTACTTAGTTATTATCTTCATCGTGTTACTGCCGAAGTCTATCCCGTCAATTATGCATGGAGCTATTTCATTGAATTCCTCATCAATCACGGAGCATAATAAACCCTTTTCAGAGTCCTTGGATATTATAAATATATTCTTGTTTCTCCACATCTTATTTTGAAGATCCGCGGGCTTTATACCGTTCTCTACATACACATATACACTGTCATAGTGCTCTGAAGCATAAATGACTCTAGCCCCTAAATAGCTTGAAAGCTTGCTACATTCATCGCTATCTATCCTATCACCAGATAAAAGGCACGAGCCAACAACAATTATCGAGTCTAGATCAATTGTCCTCACCGTCGAGCCATCCAAAACTTTCTTATATCCCATAGTCCTTAGAGCCTTTCTTTCCTCTCTACTTCTAGCTTTCACCACTTTGGGTGACTCCAGATACTCTATATTGATAGCTTTATTGTTGCTCTGCTTTAGCGAGTAAGCATTATATAGCCTGAGGGGTCCCATGACGGCAATATCTGTAGCCCTCACAATCCTGGCTATCTCAAACTTGAGCTCTATAGCTAGAGGCGAACTAACCCAGCCATCAGTATTGACTATAACCACATCTGAACCCAGCTTATTTACAGCTATACTGTACAGCTCGTAGACAGCTGAAAGAAGCCTTGTAGATCCATGCTGCGGTGAAAGAACACCAACCATTCTGAAATACTGTGGCTCGAGGTCCCTTAACCATATGATCTGTTTTTCAGGGCAAGACATAGCTATGAATCCAGGGAGACCTATATCTTCCTGGCCCACATCTGCATCGATGATACAGGGCCTAAGCCCTTTTTCCAGAGCTATATTAGATAGTAGCGCTGATAGAGTTGTTTTCCCAGACTCTATTGGTCCCATAACTACGAATCTTCTATTTTTATCTACCCTCCTATTTGCATAGTCTATCCACCTATAGACCACTTCCTCGTCTTCGCCGGGCGTCTCTATCGATCCTCCAGAACCCAGCTCCACCTCAATCCTGGATTTATGATCTGTATAGATGGAATATGTTCTATAGCTACTTATGACCTCTTCAGAACCCTCGGCAAGCTTTTTAGCAGCTATGAAGCACTGGCCACTTACAACCCTTATTT
>JALXCO010000206.1 GCA_026990885.1 Desulfurococcales archaeon | reverse complement strand
TTGGTGTTAGCGATGACTATAGATCGTCTATAGAGATGCTTAAGCTAGCAGAGAGCAGTAGAGACAATATAGTTCCTTGCGTAGGTGTCCATCCATGGACCGTGTCTGAAATCGAGAACTACAGGGGGGAGATAGATTCTGTACTAAGGATCCTAAACGATAATCCTGACATAAAGTGTATTGGCGAGGTGGGTCTCGACAAGAAATTTGTTCCAGCAGATGCATACGGCAGGCTTCTCGAGTCATTCAAAATATTCGTTAGCTACGCTAGTGAGAGGAATATGGTTTTGAATATTCATGCTGCTGGAGCGTGGAGGGAGGCTTTTGAGATCGTTAATAATTCTGGTGTTGATAAAGCGATCTTTCATTGGTATACGGGTCCGCTTGATCTATTAAAAGATCTTTGCTCGGCTGGCTACTATATAACTATAAATCCAGCTGTGAAGATCCAAAATAAACATAGGATCATTGCTGAAAATGTCGACCTTAAATGCATGCTTGTCGAGAGTGATGGGCCCTACAAGTATAGGGGCTTGAATCTTGATCCGCCTATGATCATTGAAACCATAGAGTACATATCTAACCTTAGATCTATAGAGCCGAAAGATATAGTTAGCTCCATCATCTCTAGCTTTAGGCATCTATTTCAGGCATAAATCTAGGAGTATCTCATAAGGATTTTAGCATGTGATAAATATATATTTCTGCATATTGCTTTAAGAAGCGCATCTATATTGGTTTTCCTTAAAGCTGACACAGCTACATGATCTGAGACGTTTATCTTATTTAGTGACTTTATATAGTTGACAACGATCTTGATTCTTTCATCAACATCCTTTTCGTCTAACTGATCTACTTTATTAAAAACAACCACGCTGGGTATGTAGTTGATTTTAAACATATCTATTATCCTGGCCACTGAATCTATCTTCGATAGAATTTCATCTATATCTTCTGAAATATCGACAACTATAAGGAGCATGTCGGAATATATCATTTCGGCAATAACGCTATGGAAGACATCTATGATTTCTTCAGGCATCTTTCTTATGAAGCCAACAGTATCTGTGAATATTACTTCGCCACACGCTATATTTGAGAGCCTACTTTTAGGGTTAAGCGTTTTGAAGGGCTCGGGACCTATCCTTTTCGAGTCCCCTGTTAGAGCGTTATATAGGGTTGTTTTACCGGCGCACGTATAGCCTATTATAGCTATATGCGGGAACCCTTTTCTGCTTCTTGAAAATACCTGAAGCTCTCTTCTTCTCTTGATCTTTGCGAGTTCCCTAGATATCTTCACTGATTTTCTCTTTAAAGTTTTCAATAGAGATTCGTAACCATATACTCCTGGGCCCATAAAGCCTACCTGTTCTCCTAGCTTCATCATCCTAATGTATTCCTTGACAAATGGTATCTGGTGTTTTATTCTGGAGAGCTCTATCTGTAGCTTTGCTTCCTTTGTGCCCGCGTGGATCTCGAATATCTTAAGTATCAACATTATGAGATCCCATATCTCGACTCCAAGATCCTTAGTTAGGTAGTAGTGTTGCCATGGCCTTAACTTATCGTATATAACTATTAGCTTTGGCCTACTGCCGTTTCTCATTCTAAAAACTATATCTTGCTGTATATAGTACCTGTGGTTTGGTTTTTTAACGTAGTGTACAGCGACATTCTCGAAATTTAGAACGCTAAGTAAAGATAGGGCCTCATCCGTATATTTCTTATCTTCTTTCTTTAATACCAGGAGAACAGTATTACTGTTTATATGATCCCTAGTAGTCACCAAAGATTCATATTATAAGGTGAAATAAAAATTTTGAGGTTATATTAGTTATGTTTCCTTTGTCTCCCTAACTATCGTTCTGGCTTGCTCTCTTATATAGTTGAGCAGATAGTATGGTCCTCCAACACCCTTGCCAGTAGCTCCACTCGCCTTCCACCCAACAAAGGTCTGTGCTCCTGGCCAAGCACCAGTTGTTGCGCCACCCCTCCTATTGGCGTAGGTTACTCCAAACTCTATGTTTTCGAAGAAGTACTTGATCTCGTTTTCATCCTCACTGAATATTCCCGCAGTTAAGCCGTACTCTGTATCGTTAGCCTTCTTCAATGCTTCCTCGAGAGTGTCGAATGAGTCCACAACTATGAGTGGGATGAATAGCTCCTCCTTAAATAGCCTATGTCCGTGTGGTAGCCCGTCTATGATTGTTGGCTCGACATAGAATCCTTTACTGAATTCACCTTCATTAAGGACTCTACCACCTATCAAAACCCTGCCGCCCGATTTTAATGCTTCCTCTACTGCTTTCTGGAATTTCTCTACTGCTGCTTTATTTATTATTGGTCCTAGGAACACCTCCTTCTTTCTCGGGTCCCCTATAACTATCTTTCTTGTTCTCTCTATGAGTTTCTCTAGGAATTTATCTTTTATGGATGACTGAACATATACTCTTGATGTAGCACTGCACTTCTGACCGCCATACCCAAATGCTGCTCTAACTATACCTTCTACAGCTTTGTCTAGGTCTGCTTTCTCCGTCACTATTGTCGGGTTCTTGCTACCCATTTCAAGCACTATAGGCTTCGGATATGGCTGCTCGGTATGGAATCTCCTAAATAATCTCATGCCAACATCTCTTGAACCTGTAAACGCTATGCCCTCGACCTTTGGATTAGTGACGAATTCGTCCTCAAACTCTCCTCCTGGACCCGTAACTAGATTTAGAACGCCCTTAGGTATTCCGGCGTCCATATACGCTTTATAGAGGAGAATGGCTGTTAGTGGTGCCTCGCTGGTTGGCTTCCATACTACGGTGTTCCCTGTTAGGATCGCGCCCAGCATCATTCCGCTTGCTAGCATTAGTGGGAAGTTGAATGGTGATATAACCACCCATACACCGTATGGCCTTGGTATGCTCCATGTCTCCTCGCCTGGCGCTCCCGGGTTCATTCTCTTTATGTAGCCGTTTTCTTTCTCCATGAGTTCTGTATAGTATCTTATCGCGTCTATAGCCTCATACACTTCGGCTAGTGCTTCAAGCCTGTTTTTGCCTACCTCATATGTTATTGTTGCGGCTATCTTGAATCTTTCTCTGGTTAGTATGTCCTGGAGCTTTCTAAAGATCTCTACACGTTCACGCCAATCTGTTGATCCCCATTCCTTAAAGGCTCTATGCGCAGCCTCTATCGCTTCTCTAGCGTGTGTTCTTGTTCCTTTCTGGAATCTTCCTACTATGATCTCGGTGTTTATCGGTGATCTTTTCTCGAACACCCCTCTATCGGAATAAACCTCCTGACCATCTATATACATAGGATAGGTCTTCCCTAAAAGCTCGTTCTCGACTATCTTTAGCGCCTCCTCATAGTTTGGGTGGATTGTCTCGTCGAGAGTTAGTGAGACGTAGGTTATTTTGGGTTGGGAACCCATATAACTTCACCCAGGATATATTATGCTTAGATAGAAAAATAATGTTAGATTACTAATTCTTAATGGCTGAATAATATTTATGGGAGCTAGATATGGGGCACGTGAACGAGTCCGCTGTATTATTCTATGATAACTACTGTCCTCTATGCTATAGAATAGCTAAGATAGTATGGATATTGAGCAGAAGAAGGATAAAGATCATAGGCATGTATAGCGAAGACGCAAAATACATAAGGGAGTTAATAGATCTCGAGGAATACCAATTGATGCCCTGGCTAATCTACAGAGGCAAGATATACGGTGGGAGAAAAATAATATTCCCCATATTAAAGGAGATCCTAAAAGGCATATTGAAGCCTGGAAAACACAGCTTCGATGATGAATACCCAACAACGTGCTCAGCCATACTACCATGTAAAGGATTAAGCGGATTCATATACAGAACATGGAGCCTTCTATCCAAATCGAAAATAATAGAGGCGGAAGAGCTCAAACACAAACAGTGATTTAAATCTTATTAACTAATAGAAACCTATAAATACTTAGAAGCAGTCACCTCTAAACCTTGTCGCTATGAATATTAGCCAAGTTAGATAATTAGAAATAATGGCGGGGGTGCCCGAGCCAGGTCAAAGGGGACGGGCTGAGGCCCCGTTGGCGTAGGCCTGCGTGGGTTCAAATCCCACCCCCCGCACCACATATAGTAGCCAGCAAGACTTCTCCTCTAAATTAAGATTTAGTCTGGATGCTACAGCTTATTCGATGATCTAGCTGGGCCTAACTTTATTAGCTAGGGGATATATCTATCTTCTCGATACTTTCTTCTTTCTATATCTCCGATACCTCAATTTCTTCAGTCTTTTCCTTTCTTTCCTTATATTTATGGCCTCATACATTATTGGTGTGAGGGTTAGTCCCACTAGTAGGATTGATAGGGGTATATTGTCTGTAAGATAGAGGTATATAGCTGCTATGTCGCCCCTGAATTCAAGGGGTCCGTAGCCTACCTTCAGCATGATATCTATATTATCGACGTTTGATTGTGTGAAGTTATATACGCATAGGTCTGTTGAGCACAGATCCAGTTTAAGCACAGATTCTTTTTCGTTTAGATACTTAACCTTTAGAACAGGCTGGATATAGTCTGGGTTATTCAGTCCTTCATAGTCGATCATCATATTGAGCCTATAGCTCTTCTCGATCTCCCCAATAAGGTATCCTATATATAGATACGTCTCATATATCATGTCCGCAGAGTAGGGACCCACAACCCCTGCGA
>JALXCO010000205.1:3324-15446 GCA_026990885.1 Desulfurococcales archaeon | reverse complement strand
AAATGCTCTTTAAAGGGATCACCAAAGCTTAGAGCTGTTTGGACTCCTGCGAATTCTCCTACATCTGCTCCAAGCTCCTTTAATAGTGACAGTAACTGTACTTTCAAGATCTAGATACCACCATTTATGCTCGATTGAAAGAATATAACAATTTATTTAATTATATATGAATATCTAGGGGATGTGTTTGAAGGCTTTTGTCCTGTATGCTCCCACAAGCCCTAACATAGTTATTGAGTTCGTAAAAACAATCGTAGCTCTCTGTGAGAGTGGCGATACGCACATATTTATAGTTAGGCCTGGAGGATTAGCTGCACAGGTTGGGATACCTGAAGCCTGGAAAAAAGCACATAAAGAGGGATTTTCGCTTGGTGTGCTACCCGATCTAAAAGACGCTATCGAAATCTACTCCCCCTCAGAAATATATGTGGTGGCTAAAACAGATAAGCAGGTAAATACAGCCGAGCTTGAGCTGGATCAGCATGATAAAAAAATAATGTTTATTTTCCCTTCGGGTGAGCAGCCATTTAAGATAAACACTAAAGATTTGGCTGATAAGATAAAATACATCTATTTCGACAACGTGAAAAAAGAGTTAAATCCTATAGCTAGCTTATCCATATTGATCTATTCAGTGTTAAAATAATAAAAATAGTAGAGATTTTTGTTTTATCTATAATTAATTAACCTAAGCTAGGCCGTACCACATTATTTCCCAACAGTATAGAATGGTGTATCATAATTGCCTGCATTCACAACAATCCATTGCCCACTAGCAGCGTGCCCAGGCACACCACACACTATCCAGTATGTTCCTTTAGATAGCGGATCCGTCTCAAATGTGCCCTGCTCGCCAGGGTTCAGGCCAAAATAGAATTCCTGCCCAGAAGGTGTAGCCGCTAGCACCTCTCCATCTTTATTTACCTGGGGGCTTGTTGGCTTATCCTTATTCGGCTTCATTAATCCAGCGCTATGGGGTAGCTTGTCTTGATTTATATATGTGACCCTTAGTTTTGAACCTTCAGGAACATATACTTTAAGCTCCCCATAGCTTGTGCCATTATATTCAAAGCCGTTTGTTGTTATTAGGGTAAATATAACTGTTTTTGTTTCCTCATCAAAAGGTAGAGGTGTTCCTGCAGGCTGTGCTTGTCCTCCTTCTGGTGCAGCTGGCCCAGCTGGAGCTACAGGCTGGTACGTTTGTGTGGCAAATAGATATATCACAAGGATGCCTACAATAACTACAAGCACTCCTAGAGCTATGGTTGTGTAGCTTAGACCTTTACGACTATTGCTCTTTCTTATGATTTATCACCTATATTTAGTAGCTTAAATAGTTAATTTATATTATTAACTATTAAGAGAACAAACCGAGAGGACTTAGCGTTATTTAGTCTCAATCCAAATTTAATTATTAGGAGGTTATCTCGTTTGAGCTTTAGTAGCGGTAGGAACTATATATCTTGCGAAATGTGCGGGAAAGAGATACCTAGAGCAGCCTCATTCACAGTGAAAATAGAGCGGTCAGTACTGACCCTATGTCCTCAATGCTATTCGCATTACTCAACTAGAAACGTTGGATCCTCTCATTCAAGTCGTTCCGAAAAAACTCAGGCAGCAGCTTCTATGCATAGATCATCGGCTCAGAAAGAAGTAAGATCATCCTTTAGCAGGAGGACCCCGAGAACATCAAGTGTTACGGCTAGAGATGTGGCTATGTATGATATTGTTGATAATTATCCAGAGCTGGTTAGGAAAGGTAGAGAGAGAATGGGGCTATCTATTAGGGACCTCGCCCAGAGGGTAAGGGAGAGTGAAAATGTTATTAAGAGAATAGAGCTTGGTAGGCTGAAACCTCCATTAGATCTGGCTAGGAGGCTAGAGGACGTGTTAAAGGTAAAGCTTATTGTAAGAAGCATTGAGGACGATATAAATCTAGCTACATCACCTCGAGCAGATGAGGTGACTCTTGGAGATATAGTAAATATAAAAACTAAAGAAAGGAAATAGTTTAGGTTACTGTCTAACTAGGCTCTTGATAGGGATATAGAGTTTAGGATGTTGGGTATGGTTGATGATGTTGAGTGTGTTGATTTTGTAGATCAGATAGATTTAGCCTATGAGATATACGTATTAAGGATAGGGCATAGGCCAGAGAGAGATAAAAGGGTAACTACACATGTTGCATTGGTGGCTAGGGCGTTCGGGTGTAGAGGATTCATACTTGGGGACGTTGATGATAGCTCGGTTAGGGAGTCAATAGAGAAGGTTATTGATAGGTGGGGCGGTAGTTACTTCCGCGTTGAATCTGGGGTTGATAGTGTAAAATTTATTACGGGATGGAGAAGGCTTTATCGCGATTTATGTGTGGTTCATTTAACTATGTATGGTGTACACATAAACAGTGTTATGGGGATAATCAAGAAAAGATGTAGAAAAATACTGGTTATTGTTGGAGCTGAGAAGGTCCCTAGAGAAATCTATGATCTCGCCGACTACAATATAGCTGTGGGTTCCCAGCCGCACTCGGAGGTGTCAGCTTTAGCCGTGTTTCTTGACCGTTTATTCAGCGGTAGGGAACTCTGTTTATCTTTCAATGATGCTAAAAGCACGTTATTTCCGCATCCTAGAGGTAAAAACGTGGTTAATATAGATCGTGAATAGTATTTGGGTTAAAACGATCTGTATTTACAAAATGTATTTAGCTATCTCCTGGGCCACAGCCTTGGCTAATGGTGGAGGTACCGCTTCTCCAACTTGATTAAACTGATCGTCTTTCCCGCCTATAAACACGTGGTGATCTGGAAAACCCATCAGTCTTGCCTGCTCTCTCACAGTTAATATACGATCATGGAATGGATGTATAAATCTAGAGGAACCCATAATCGTTGGAGCAGGTTTATCTGGATGTAGCCTAATTAAGTTTGGTATCATTCTTCCATTTGCTCCTCTGAATTTTATTAGGGATGATTCATAGTGCAGACGCGATATCCTTCTCTGTTTTCTATGTGACAGGCTCACATACTCGTGGTTGGGTATGTCGAGGTTGAGGTCCTCAAGATCCTTTATGGCTTCCCAGACGCTTATCCTTTTCATGTGACTCTTGGGTTTTATAGGTATGTTGGATACAAACACACGGGTTCTATGGCTGGGGACCCCATAGTCTTCTGCATGCAGAATATTGAAGTAAACCTTGCTGTAGCCTGCATCTCTAAAGAGCTTTACTAATTCACTTCTAATTTCACCCCTTAATATTCCAGTTACGTTTTCCATAACGAATATTTTGGGTTCCAGCTCTGAAACCAGTCTAATAAAGTGGATCGTTAATTGTCCCTGAGGATCTTTATATAGCCGATCTATAGGTTCAGGCTCCCTTTTAGGATTAGCTCCGGTGAAGGGTTCGCATGGAGGGCTGCCTATTACTATATCCGGTTTACCTCCAATCAACCCAACCAGTTTATGTCCGCTAACTTCCTTCACATCTTCCTGGATCGCGATGGAGTGTGGGAAATTATATTTAAAGGATCTTATAGCGTTTCTGTCATTGTCAATACCTAACAATATCTTGAATCCAGCCTGTCTAAATCCTTCTGAGAACCCTCCTGATCCCGAAAATACATCAAGCACTCCTCCGATATAGCTTTTTCTCATCTTCGTTCAGCTCTCTCTCTATATTCTCAATTAATGTTTGTAGATTCTTGATGATCTTGTCATTATCTATGTACTCCAGCATATTTCCACAGTCTGGACATAGGAACTCGTATGTGTATGCCTCATCGAATGTGTATCTTTTATCGCATTTCTCACATATGTATTGGTTGTTTCTCTCGTATTCCAGCCTGTTCTTTAGCTTTTCAAGAACCCTCTTTTTTCTGGTTATCAGTGCCTGGTTGAGGTTGTCGTGGTTTATCCTCCAGAAATATATGTAGTAGCTTGTATTTTTATCCCTGATACGTCTAGACGTAACTAGGTTATGCTCAGCTAATTTATACAGTATTCTTCTTACCTCATTTATATTCAGTCTAGCTGCCGACGCTATTTTATCATCTGTTAGTTCTACTGATGATTTGTATAGAGTTATAAACACCTTTAGAGCGTCTTTCCCGAATGTCTCCTCTATCAATCTGCTAATTTTGTTAAGCGATGACTTGCTGGATTTCTTCAATTTATATATAGCACCTACTATATACAGTTGTCATGATAGTTTAAATTTTAGATTACTGCTGTGTCGGTTCTATAAGCTAATTAATCTATATTAGTAATGAATATTCTAGGGATAGCCAGTGGCTCTGCTAAATAGGATATCGCCTATTTCTGAGGGTCAGAAAGAGCTTGTTGCGGCTTTAAAAGATCCTAATGCCGATATAATAGGTATATTCGGCCCTACAGGTTCAGGAAAGAGTCTATTCTCTCTAGCCTACGGAATAGATGCTGTGATGGAGGGTAAATATAGAAGGTTTCTTATAGCTAAACCCCTAATAAATGTTGAGAGCGGCTCCAGTCTGGCTCTTGATACAGGAATAAATGTTTTCGAGAAGCTGGTTATGGATTATCTAAGGGATCTTATTGATACATTCTCCAAAGAAGCTGATATAGATATTGGAAAGCTTATAGGTAGTGATCGGATCCAGTTTATAGATCTACACTATTTGAAAGGGAGATCTTTCGATAACACACTTATATTCCTAGATGATATACAAGACACGTCGCCGGAAAGCGTAATAGAAGTTATTGTTAGGATAGGCAATAATAGTAAGCTTATTGTTGCTGGGGACCCCGTTTTCCAGAAACTTAGACGTGTCGAAAGGGATCCATCGTCTATAGTGAGAGAAATCCTACTTAGTGAGGAAAGGACAAGGGTTGTTGATCTAGGTATACGCGATGTGGTAAGATACGGAGCAAAAAAGGGTTTAAAACTGCTTCTCGAATTAAGATTAAGGCAGCGAGTACTAAATGAGTTTGAACGGAATGTAGTTAATACAGCAAAATCAATAGCCCCTGATGCCGATATAGTTACTGCGGTGGATCTAAGAAAGGCAAAGGAAACATACGATATTGCTTCAGAAACCACCCCCGATATTATTCTGGTAACCAAAACACCTGGCAGATTGATAGGTCGTGGTGGTGAAAGGATCTCGAAGATAGAGTCTGAAATAGGTGTGAAGCTTAGATCTGTAGAATTAACGTTGGACTTTAAGGAATGGATAAAGGCCGTACATCCAGTAACATGGGTCAGTAAATATATCGTTGATTCTGATTTTGCGGGTCCCGCCCTGAAAATAGTTATTGATTCTGAAGCTGCGGGACCCTTTATAGGGCAAAGAGGTAATCATGTTAGATTTCTGGACTATGTCTTCAATGAGTTGTTCGGTATAACTGTAGAGGTTAGGCAGGTGGAACATAAGCGGAGGAGAAGGTAGTCTAGAAACGGATCGATGTAGGTAAAAATGTGTGTACGTGTTTGCTTTTTTATAAATCCAGTAGCTGGTTTGGGGGGTCCCCTAGGGCTGAAGGGTAGTGATAATATAGATATTGCCTATATCAAAAAGCATATTGCTAGGTCACCGTCAATAGGTAAAGCCAAGAGATTTATAAATGCATTGATCAGGCTTAATATGTCGAGTAATAACAAAAACAAGATATGTATATATACAGCTCCTAGCTTAATGGGTTATGAGATCTTTAATAGGATACCCAATCTAGATGATGCAAATTTGAAGCCGCATGTGCTGGAGCTGGATACACCGTTTATTGACGGGGTTGTATCTATACCTCAACATACACGTGAATTCATTAGTAAGATGCAGGTAGCCAAGTGTTCTGTTCTGGTTTTCGTTGGAGGCGATGGAACGGCTCGAGATGTTCTAGACTCCTATAGGGTGTACAGTCTGAGCATCCCAGTAATAGGTGTTCCGGCTGGTGTGAAGGTATATAGCGGAATATTTGCTTTGAGTCCTGAAGCTGCGGCGTTGCTTCTGTTTGGCTATATGGATCGTAAAGCTGAAACAGTTCTAAGAGAGGTGGTTGATGTAGATGAGAAATATATTAATCAGGGCAGTTTGAGATACAGGATCTACGGGGAGCTCCCTACCCTATATATGAAGCCTCTGCTGCAAGATACAAAAAGCTTTACTTATGAAGGTGGCTATAGAGATATAGCTAGATATTTCGCTGAAGAATTCTACGATCCCCAGGGCAATATACTGTATGTGTTTGGGCCGGGAAGAACAATAAACGAGATAGCGAGATATATAGGTATAGAGAAATCTATCTTTGGATTTGATGTTGTTCTAGGAGGGAAGGTCGTTGGTAGAGATGTTAGCTCGTTTAAATTAATAGAATTAATGGAGGAACTAAATTACGAAAAGAAATATCTGGTCTTAACTCCTATAGCGGGTACGAACTTCATTATTGGAAGGGCTACGGGCCAGCTGACGCCAGAGGTGCTGGGTTATTTTCAGAAAAACGAGATCGTTATCGTATCGCCTGAATGGAAAGTTAAGCAGGGGATACTATATGTCGATTCCGGGGACCCCATAATTGACAGGAAGTTTGAGGGGTACTACAGGGTGTTGGTTGGTTATAGAGAGGAAAAAATTGTAAAGGTTATTAGTGTTTCTAGTATTAACCTCTGATGTTTCTTGAACTCTCCGATTCATACTTGTATGCTGTTAGCGATATGAATCCAAGTGATATAAATATAGCCATCATTGTAGCGATGGTTACTTGCACATACACGCCTTCAAACAGTGCGAGGGATAGTATGTAGATCATGAATATCGTGGTCAGAAGAAACCATCTCCCTATACCTGCGCTAGAAGCTATTATTTGGACAGAGATCAGCGTGAGCAGGCTGTATCCCATCATAACAAGATACAGTATTGCGGGCTCCCCAACTATGCTAGCTAGAGCAATCACTTCTAGAGATAGCATGAGCGCTAGAAATATATTTATGTAGTTTATCCCTTTATTCTCAGTTAACAGGTCGCCATATATGCTTAAGACGGAAGCCATTATAAACCCTATAACCGCTAATACACCTATAAAGTGATCCTCCACATTCAGCCCAGCCACAAGCAACGCTAGCTCCACGGCTAAGACGGCAAGAAGAGCCCTATCTATATCTTTCAGCTTCATCGCTATTCATCCATATAGATAGTTATAAAACTGCATCTATAAGCTTTATCTTGCCTATAACTTAAAATCTATAAGGTGCCTTATGTGGGAGGGGTCAGGTTTAAATTTACGCGTAGAGATTTTATAAGATTTTTACTAGCTGCTGGTGTAGCTGGTGTAGCTGGATCATATGTTGTACCCACAACAACATATCTTTCACCTAGGGTAACTCAGGCAGAGGAATATCCGAGATCTCTTTTAGTAAAATCCAACGGCGAGCCTTTAAAAGCGTCTGAGCTTCAAGTCAATAAGCTGTATCTATTTCCGTATCCCCTTAAAGATACAATGAACTTCCTGATAAATCTGGGCGACGAGAACGACAACCCCGTTGAGATTCCAGAGCTAGAGTTGCCATTGGTGATGGAGCCTATAGTTGATATATCCTATATAATGGGTGGAAGCAAAGAGATTGAGATACCAGAGAATGTCCAAACCTATAAGTTTCCAGGAGGCGTTGGGCCTAATAAATCAATCGTGGCTTTCAATGGTATATGTCAGCATCTGGGATGCATATATCCCCAGCTTCAATATACGCGTCCAGGCGAAAAGACGAGTCTTCCCACCAATCCTCCGGAAATAGGTGAGAATGGCGGCGTTATATTTTGTAGATGTCACGGATCAGCTTATGATCCATATAGAGGCGCAGCTGTTCTCCTAGAGCCTGTTTTAAAGCCTTTACCAGCGATAGTTCTAGAATGGGATCAGGAGACAGATCAGCTGTACGCTGTAGGTGTGGTGGGTCCAGTAATTTTCGGTAAGCAATGCAATCTATGTGGAGAGCTGGTTGGGGATAAGGTAACAGTGTTAAGTGAGGATGAGTATAAGCAGCAGGGCGGTGCGATCTAAAATGGGTGTTATTGGCAGAATATTGGGCTGGTTCTATCACAGACTTAATTTAGAGCATTTACCACTTTATAGGGTCCCCTATAACTACTTCAACCTTGATCATTGGATAGGCGCCATTGTGGCGGCAGCATTTATGTGGCTAGCTATAACGGGGCTGCTGCTTTTAGTTTACTATAGCCCGTCAGCACCGTACGAGTCGTCGCTAAGGATCGTTAACGAGATACCTTTCGGCAAAATACTCTTATCCTCACACCTATATGCTGCACACCTAATGATATTTTCCGCATACATACATCTTTTCAGAAATTACTTCGTTGCATCATATAAAAAACCCAGAGAGCTGTTGTGGATCATAGGAATATTGGCAGGGCTACTTACACTGAACACAGCGTTTCTAGGCTACGCCCTCGTGGGAGATATAGTATCTGCAGACGCCATAAACGTGGGAAAAGGTGTTGTGGCAGGAATATTTGGTCCTGAGCTAGGTACATTCATAAATAACCTGGTGTTCGGTACAGGAGGGGAGGAAACATATACTAGGCTTCTGGCGTTCCATATAATATCTGCAGCCCTTCTAGGACTAATGTTTATGGCCCACATGGCGGTTTTTGAGGCTCATGGACCGCCTCCAGACGTTAAGGAAGTTAGGTGGAAAGCTTCTATAAATATAATTAGGCAGGATAGAAAAGATCTAGTAAACTGGTTCCCCCACAACTTTATATTTATAATATATATGACTACAGCGGTTTGGGGCATACTGTTATTCCTGGTCAGCTTAGCACTATCAGCAGGAAAGCTACATCCCCTAATATCACCAGTACCCGGCCCTTCACCAGTAAGTCCTGAAGCTGCTGAGCATCCTCCATACCCACCATGGTTCTTCTTGTTTATGTATAAGGTTGCTGACTTCGTTTTCCTAACGTTAGATAAGCCTATCGTTATAGATCTACTGATACTCAAGCTGACAATCCCAGAGAGCCCAATACTGCTACCATTCATACTATCTGTGGCCTTGCCCGTGCTATATCTAGTGCTGCTACCGTTTATCGATACAAGCATAGAGAGACACCCGCTCAAAAGGCCTGTCATCACAATAATAGGGGCTCTACTAATAACATATCTTATCCAGACTACTGTGTGGGGCGCCTTAACTCCTGGCCAGCATGTAAGCTTAGAGCTGGCTACAATTCTAATGGTTCCGCCAATAGTTATAATTGCTCTAGGTGTAGCTATCTTAAGCAAGATACATGCTAGATCGCTGAATAACGAGATTTCAGCTGGAAGAGCATTCGTGTCTCTAGGGATAGGTAGCATCATGCTTGCTGCTACAGGATTCTTTATAACCATATCTGTTGTAAGATCCATATTTAGTGGGGCTACAGTTGAAGATCTTATAGCTGGCGGATTAGGGTTTGCTGGTTTGTTGCTAGGTATGTATATTATAATTAATTTCGGATCAAAATCCAAACACACAGAAGGCTTCGTTAAGGCTAACATGCCAGAGTCTAACGATCCTGTACAGGAAAAGAAGGTTCAGGAAACAGAGAAGGTTTCAGCTGTTCTTAAAGAAGCTAGAAAGGCTGAGGAAGAGATTCCTTTATCTCTCCTGATTATGGGAACAATATACTTGGTTATAATACTGGCTTCAGGTTTCCTCTTAGCCAATATTGATCCTATAGAGAAAGCAGTTGCCGTAGGCGCGTTAATGTCGTCACTGCTTATTAGCCTAGGTGGTATTGCGCATATTGTTCATAGAACGCTGCTTCTGCCCTATGATCCCTATAAAGGCGGCTGGAAAGAATACAAGGTACATGCTCTACTATACTTTATAGTATTTCTAAACTATATACTGGTATCCATAAACCTATTGGCCTAAAATAAAAAGTTTTAATTTCTTCCACCCGCTATAATTTATGAATGATGACACGACGGTCTCAAGAAATTTGATGTTGAGCCTTCTCTTCGCTGAAAAGCTATATGGCTACCCTCCAAATGCACGATCTCCAGCGTCGCCTAAGCCTGGTACTATATAGCCTTTTTCATTTATTTCAGGATCTATAGATACCGTAAATATTTTGATCTTGCTATAGATGTTTCTATCTTTAGCAAAGTTCGCTACTTTTTCAATAGCTATCTTGGTTGATATAACTGTAGCTATAAAGATCCTTTTTGGCTCGCCAATTTTAATTAGCTTGTCTAATATTGTGAGCATTGTTGACCCGGTAGCAAACATGGGATCTGCTATAATTAATGTGTCATCATTATTGATCTTAGGTATCTTAATATAGGAGACCTCAATATCGAACACATAGTTATCGCCCATGCCTTTTTCCTCAACCCTCCTAGCGCTTATGACTCCCTGCCTCGCACTTGGAAAAATCTTAATGAGCCCCTCAACAAGAGGCATAGCCGCCCTTAAAACGTTTATAATGATCACTTTCTCCATATCTGGGATCCTTATACCCTCAGCTTTAACCCCCAAAGGCGTTTCAACATAATATTTCTCTGTCCCCATATGCTTTACCATTTCAAGCCCTATTATTCTTCCCAACCTAACCATTCCTTTTCTAAAGGTTATTTGATCAGTATTTCTATCCCTTAATAACGTTAGTATGGCTTGAGCCAATGGGTGGGTTATAACTTCAATAATCTCTCTCAAATGCCCTTAGATAATATAGATTGAGGTAAATTAAAAAATTAACCCTTTTCTGTATTAAGAATTAAACCTGACAACGTAAATACAGATGATGGTGCATAGCTATATTGGATGGCTATATCGATGAAGATTCAGCTAAAGATAAGGGGTCCCGTATTTACGCGGGTAATGATGATAAGCCTATATATGTCATAATAGCTGCAGGCAAAGCAACCAGGCTAAAGGGGATTACCGGCTCTAAACCCAAGGGTTTGGTTGAGATCTATAGAAACCGCACTATAATGGATCTAATTATAGAGAGAATTAAGAGAGTAGGATACAGAAGAATCATAATAGTGACTAAAAAAGAATATAGAGAGGTGCTATCGAAAAAATATGGGGATTTAGCAGATATAGTGTCTGTAGATATAGATGAATACGAGAATCTGTATAGCGTGTACTACGCAATTAAAACATTTGATTTAACCAGTTTCATTGTGGTTATGTCAGATCATTTATTTGAGTATAGAATGCTCTCAAAATTCGTTGAGGAAATCAAGAAGGAGCCCGCTAAAAGTAGCCATATAGTCTTGGCTGTTGATAGGGACCCCCCAAGAAACTATATTGGTGAAGGATTAAAGGTTGATGTCAGCAACGGAAAAGTTGTGAGGGTGGGTAAGGAGCTCGATAGATTCATAGGGATAGATACCGGAATACTCTACTTCAATCGTGATGTATCGCGAATTATAATAGATGAGATCGGTAGGAAGGGGCCTATGGTAAAGATAGCTGATATAGTGAATACTGTAGCCAGGAGAGGGGGAGAAGTCAGGTACGTAGATGTGTCTGGAATGCTTTGGATTGATATAGATACTCCTGAAGATCTTAATGAGGCAAGAAAGTTGTATATTAGAATACTTAAAAAGGAACTTATAAAAAGTGACGATGGCGTTATATCGAGATATTTAAATAGGAAGATCTCGACATCTATATCGACCTATCTATATGCTAGAAACATATATATTGATCCAACTCTAATCACGGCCGTTTCATTCTCTATAGCCGCAATTGGAGGCTTACTAATATCGTTTGGGAATCTAATATTTGGGGGTGTTTTAGTTAAGCTTGCTTCTATAATAGATGGGATAGACGGGGAGCTAGCTAGACTATATGGTAGGGAAACTAGATTTGGCGGCTTCATAGATTCAACACTCGATAGATTATCCGACTTCATAATATTGCTGGGGATAACTATCTATCTATATCCCATGTCTCTGCTTGAAATCATATTAGCTATATTTTCAATTCAAGGAGTTGTTATGGTTAGCTATATTTCACATCTTCTCAAAAACTATGGTGTGTCTGTAGCGAGGTTGAGAAAGATCATTCCGGTAACCAGGGATGTTAGATTGTTTATTGTGTTTATTAGCTGTGTTCTTGGGGTCCCTGGGTTTTCATTCCTGTT
>JALXCO010000205.1:0-3314 GCA_026990885.1 Desulfurococcales archaeon | reverse complement strand
TATCTCAGATCTTTATTTTGGCGAGTATAATATACGGCTTTTACAATTTAAGATACAGGTAATGTGAAGGCAAAAAGTATTTGTATGGTTCGAGAAGGAGGGCTGGAGCTAGATCTCTATATCTTTAGGGATCTAAAATCAACGTTCTCTAGCTCCTTATATAGATTATCGATTAGATTTTCATGCATCCATGCAGGGAGCTCTTGGTAGCCTTCAACTATATAATCATACACCATCATCTTAACGGCTTCAGGTACAGTTAGCCCGCGTGTTCTCAGATAGGTTAATAGATCCTGCTCCAATATAGCTTGTGATGCAGCATGTCTAGCCTCTACAACGTCTCCACATCTAACCTCGAGCATGGGGATCGTTACCGCAAGGGCTCCCTTACCTATAGTAAGGGTCGACACCTCAACGCTTGTTCCTGAATTAAACGATTGCTCATCCTGGATAGCGTAGCCTTGAACAACAGTTCTTGCGGAGTCTGAGGCTATTCCTCTAACGTTTAATGTTGATCTCGATTCTCTACCTATAACTATAGACCTCTCTATATAATGTATTGAATTGTCTTGTGTTCCTATCACAGATCCTATAGAGCTGTGTTTTGATGACCTACCATCAATCTGCGTTATGTTCTGAAGCCTGAGCATGTCGCCAGCTATAGCTGAGGTCCCTATTATCAGTTCAGCGTTGTCGTATAATTTGTGGTGTCCGGCAATGAAATTAGGCGACTTGCTGGATTTACGTACCACGTTGGCCAGCTCTAATGTAGAGTTGTCTTCCAGTATTGTTTCGGTTACGAATGTCCTCATAGCTCTATGTGAGTCGGCAACTTCAATCAGGATCTTTGCTCTGGATCCACTGGCTAGATTGAGTAGCAGGTGCTGTGCCAGGTGTTTACCGTTTTTACCGCCGGCAACCAAAATCTTTAGTGGTTTCTCTATGTCTCCGGCAATATCTATTACTGCCCCGACACTAAATCCAGCTACATGGGTGGCATATATTTTCGACTCATCGATGCTAAACAATGAGAATAGTCTTTTATGTTTGGACTCGCTAGATATAAGATCTTCTCGTGTAACGATCTCTATATCTACTTCTTTCGGCAGGTTATATGTCTCTATACAGCCGCCAGCAAACACTATGTTGTAGCCTGATTTGTCTATATCGATCATATCTGATTCGCATGGATACATTTGGGTTGCCGGCTCATACTGATCGTATTTGCTCCAATTAGTATAGTATCTTATAGATGGCGAATCGGCAATACTCTGATAAGGGATCGATTTATATGCTTCAAGAGCTTTAGCTAAAATACTCGTTTGCGACATTAAAGGTCCCCCTTATACTTGAATAAAGCTATTTAAGCCACATTAAGTTAAATACAGCAAAAATATATTCATCAGCCAACCACACCATACTTTGAGAATTCTAGATCAAGCGCTGATTTTATTATCGCTGCCTGCTCAAAAGGCAGTCTAGCTAATACGTCGCTTAGGAATCCTCCAACAATCATGCTTACGGCCTCATTCTCTTTCAGCCCCCTACTTCTAAGATAGAACATTAGCAGATCACTTAATTTACCTACACTAGCCTCATGCCCTATGATAGCTGTCGGCTCGTCATTCTGTATATGTGGGAATGTGTATGTTTTGCTTTTCTCATCAATAAGTAGCGAATCACATGAAGTATAGCTCTTAGCGTTCTTGGCTCCTTTCACTATTCTAACCAGTCCTCGATATACATTTAGCCCTCCAGTCATCGATATACTCTTGGACACTATTCTACTCTTTGTGTTGGGAGCTAAATGATAGGCTTTTGATCCTCCATCTTTTATGTGTCCATCTCTAGCGAAGGTTATAACGTAGCTCTCCATTGAGGCGTTCTCGCCCTTCAGCACTGCTGATGGATACACATAGCTTAGCTTAGATCCTATAGAGCCCTCAATCCATTCTACGTAGCCGTTTCTTTCAACTATAGCTCTCTTATTATTTATATTAATAACTTGAGAGGACCAATTCTGTAGTGTGGTTATATGTAGCCTTGCCCCCTCAGCTACATAAGCCTCTACCATTCCGTCGTGAAAGCTATATTTCTTAAGTATAGGTGCGGCGCACCCCTCTATCCAGTGGACATAGCTGTTTCTGTCGGCTATGATTAAGCTGTGCTCAAAGTTTCCTTCAGCTGCCCTACCTATAAGGAAGAACGACTCTATGGGTGTCTCGACCTTTACGCCGGGGGGTACATAGATAAAGGTGCCTCCGCTCCATAGCGCTCCATGTAGCGCTGCGAATTTATGTTCTGGAGGAAATATTCTCATAAAGTATTTTTTAACGAGATCCGGATACTTCTGTACAGCTGTGTCGAGATCCGTTACTATCACACCCTTTTTCTCCACATATTCTTTTACTCTGGTTAGTATAACCTCCGAGTCCAGCTGAGCGTTTAGACCGCCTAATACTTTTGCTTCTGCCTCCTTTATTCCTAGCTTCTCGTATGCTTCTCTTATCTCCTTCGGAAGATCATCCCATGATACAGCCTTTTCTGTTTCAGGCTTTACATAGTGAGATATCTCCTCCAGATCCAGCTCCTCCAAACCTATAAGCCATTTAGGTGATGGTAGCTTATAAAATAGCTCAAGGTTTCTTAGTCTCCATTTTCTCATCCATTCAGGTTCTTTCTTTAATTTAGAGATCTCTTCAACAATGCTTCTAGTTAACTTGCCTTTAAACTCGATTTCAACGCCTCCTATTTCAGTGTATCCTAAGCTCTCTTCCGCGGGATTCCTCCCGAATATGTTTGCGAGCTGTGCCTTGCTCATATCTGATCACCATATTTACACTTATAGTTATCTGTCAATATAATATAACAACAAAGTTTATAAAAGAAGATATTGTTTAGCTAGACATATATTCCTTCCTTATATAGTCGTAGCCCTTTTCATCTATTAATTTAATGATCTCTGTGCCGCCGCTTAAAACTATTTTTCCATCGATCATAACGTGTACATAGTCAGGCTCGAAATCTCTGAATAACCTAGCTATATGCGTGATAACTAGGACACCTGAATTGTTCCTTTTCAATTCCTTAACTATATTCCCTATAGCTATCAGCCCCTCTACATCCATTCCGCTGTCGGGCTCATCCATGATTGGGTATTTAGGCTTCAAAATATATAGTTGAGCTATTTCCGAGCGCTTCATTTCACCTCCTGAGAATCCCTTATTTAGATATCGATCTAGAACATCCTGGGGAAGCCCAACCTTTTTGATGGCCATGATGGCTTTCGAGAATGTCTCACCCTTCATCTTAGC
>JALXCO010000204.1 GCA_026990885.1 Desulfurococcales archaeon | reverse complement strand
GCCTAACCAGCCCCCTCTCCTTAAGGTATTTCTCGATTATAACCCATCTATCATCGTGGGAGGGAATATAACCCCCATTCCCGTTAGAGGATCCAGCCATATAAAACACCCAGCAACATGTTATCCAGCTATTACGTATCTATAAACCTCTATCTCCCCAGCAACATAGCTTTTACGCTTAATTTTAATTATATCCCCGGGCTTCGCCCCCAGAAGCCTAGCTACAGGGTCGCTGGCTCTGATCCATGGGAGATGCTCCGGCTTTATGCCCAGCTCCTTAAGTATTTTTATAGCCTCGTCCACGGGAACTATGGTGTGTTCTGGAACAAGCTCATGCTTCCTAATATCAATCTTCTTAGACTCAGACATCATTCAACCTCCTTCAAAACTAGAGTAATTCTTGCTAATATATTATATTCATTTAGAGGACTAATATTTTTAATATCCCATAACCAAAGCACCTATATGCACCTATGAAAATGCGCAGGAACACTGATTGGCAACCACACACCCTTAATGGGGGCTGAATCACGATAGCAGTGGATGCTGTATTGTTGAGACAAATATATTTCTAACCATATTCTTTTTCTCGATTCTAATGGCTTCAGGTATGCTTTCAACGATCCTGAATTCAATAGAGTTGGATCTTAGAATCTCCACCACATCATCAATAGGCTCCAGATAGTAGGTGCCACCAATATATACACCCAGCCCCTTAGACACCAAGTACTCTAAAACATGTAGTCTCCCAGCTGAAGGGACCTCCACCCACCTAAGTACACCATCCTCCATAACGGCTTGGTGGGGGGCCTTCAGAACCATAGATTTACGCTTTAACCTCCTGAATGTCTGTATGGTATCCTTGAATCTGGCTGGGCAGAAGTGAACGGGTATACCTACATTGGACCTGGCCCATTTAACTATCTCTACAGCAAGCTCTCTGCTACCTTTCACCGTGATCCCGTCGTCATTTATTGTGAAGCCCCTGAGCAGGATCGACTCCTTGTTAGGCTCGGCAACCTCAAGCTCATTTAAATTAACGAATCTGCATCCTGCACGGTCTGCATAGACTATAAGCTCTTTTAGCCAGCGCTCCTGACCGGGTATTACGGGGACCTCAACGCCCACATCTATGGAGGTTTCCTTTACGGCTAGATCCAGCTTTCTCCAGTAAGATCTGTCGATAGGGTGGAAGCGTATCTCATCAAGCCCCGCTCGATCGAGTAGCTTCAATGCGTGTAGTGTTGCGTACCTTCCTGAGGTGTATAGATGTATGTGGAACCTGCTACCTATATGATCCTTGATTCTCGATATGAGCTCTACAACGAGATCCAGCCTTATTAGAGGATCACCCCCAGTTATGGATGCCCCCTTAACGCCTATAAGATCTATGTAGGATATGATCTCATCTATCGAAGAGACCCTCTCCTCATCTATATATATTGAATCAGGATACCTCTTGTCAAAGGCTATCGGGCAGTAATAGCATGAATCGTGACACATACCTGTTATATATATAATGCTCTTATCACCATCAAAACACAGGCTGCATCCGTAAGCAAGATCCCCGCTCCACACACCATACACCGTTGCCCCGTCGCCACCGCTAACCCTCAACATAACCCCTCCCACCTTGCATACTTCCTAAAAATGTTGTTTCTCCTGCACAGCTCGCCAATCTTATCTACTATAGATTCCTCTCTCGGTATATAAGCCTTTATAAATATTCCCGTCCTACCCAAATTATCCCTCTTAGTCAGCGCGGAAACCCTATCCTCAACCACCTCTATCGGGACATTAAGGATCCTGGCCACCTCAGGTTCTCTACCCAATATAGAGGACTCTATATGCCCATACTCCGTCGGCTCGATAAGAAGTAGCCTCTTGTTGACCCCAGGCACCCTGACCCCCTTCAATATATCGTCGAGATCCACCAAACCACTGAATCTATAGAAATCCGCCTCCACACCAGGCAGTTTGCCGAGGGGCTTAGAAATAACCTTGTCGCGGCTGGGGGTTAGATACACGTATATCTTGGGTGTTTTTGATGGCGTAGCCATGACTATCTCGGCGTGATCCCATGAAAAGTGCTTTTCTATGCACCACACAAGCAGTATGAGGGATACATCATCGATCACAACTATATCTATGTCGCTGGATCTCTTTACGTCGCCCCTAGCCAGCGATCCGTGGGCATACCCCTTAACACCGCAGTACTTAAGTTTCTCGAGGATCTCCCTGGACTCGCTCCTTTTAGTATCTAGAATCCTCCAATGCTCGCTGTCATACACCACCTCCCTATAATATGATCTGCTAGCTATCTTCTCCCTAACCAACCAGCCTATCCAATATATTCAGGCCTTAAACCCGCTAATTGATTTTACGAAGTTAAGCACACTATAGCTGTGGGTCAATGGATTAACCCTTCTCCATATCTTAACTATCACGCCGTCAGGATCTATGAGGTAGGTTATCCTCTTAACCGTGCCAACAATGCCTCTAGCGCAATACAGCTCTACAACCTTGCCTAGGGGATCAGATAGTATCCTAAACGGCACCTTGCACTTGTCGCAGAAAACCTTAACGGAGCTTATACTGTCGCTACTAACCCCCACAACCTCGGCGTTCAATCTCTTAAGCTCCTCATACACGTTTCTGAATCCGATAGTCTCTAGGGTGCAGCCTAAGCTGACTATATAGGATGACTTGGGATAGAAGTACAGAACAACATAGAGGCCTTTTAGATCTGAAAGCCTAAACTCCTCCCCGTTCTGATCGCGGAGCAGGAAGTCAGGAGCCCTATCACCCTCGGACAGGCATCTCAAGTCTACATCAAGCCCTCCTAAATAAAATATTATTATATACCCGACATATTTTTAAGCACTCGGCATAAACTCCATAGAGATTGTGGAAGCTACCCAGCAACCACTATAGGTCCTCGTATATCTCGAGGTGCTTTCTAGCAACAATCTGCCACATAGTGTCTATACCATAGCTCCATAGCCTCTCCGATATTATCAAGGCCTCGTTATAGTTGTTTATGGCCCACTCAAGCTTGCTCGCTAGTCTCCCTGGGCTCTCGGGCGGGATTGTTAGGTCTGGTGTGCCAACATAGCACTCAATTAGTCTGGGGACCTGGGCACAGATCATTGGGATAAAGCTACCCATAGCTGCATGGAGAGCCCCGCTTATACCTATGTGGCCTATATCTTCCCTATACGGGAAGACAGCGAGATCCAGCAGCCTTATGTATGCGAAGAATCTTCTTCTATCCAGGTATGTTTTGATAACTATAATATTGCTTCTGCCGTTTAATCTATTCTGGATCGACTCATATAGCTTTAGACCCTCATACCCCTGGTGGGTACCTATAATGACTAGGGTTGCATCGTATTTTCCGCTTATACTGTTGAAGGACTCCAAGAGGATATCTAGGCCCTTATCCCACCTAATGAAGCCTGGTGTACCAATAATGAAGCTTTGGCTGGGCAGATCCACATTCAGCAGGTTTGCAAGCTCACGCCTAGACTCGTTGCTTAGGGGGTTTATGGGGGTTCCGTGAGGTATTATCCTGATCTTTTCAGGGTTAACTCCCTGGAACCAGAGCTCCATCTCCATGTGTGGATGGTGAACTATTATCGCGTCTGCAACACGCGACAGTGCTGTTTGGAAATCTATGGATTCAACCAGGTGCTTCGGTGTATTGAGTGATCCAGCATATACAGCCCTTCTAACTGTATGTAGGGTCACCGCTATCTTCAGGTCTTTAATCCTCTTCTTCAACTCGATCAGTAGACTCAAAAACTCATTGTTGCTTGGGAAAATACTGTATTCATGCTGGATATGAAGTATATCTCCCGCCGACAAAACAGTCTTCAGGCATCTATACAGCTCGTTATAGTCTACCGCCCCGCTCCTGAAGCATCTATGCACCTTGAGATCTTCAGGATCTCTGTATGTGCTGCTTGAAGGTATATCGTAGTTGCCTACTACAACCAGATCGTTGAGGTCCCCCCTCCTCCCCAGAAGAGATCTAGCCAGCATATCTGTGTATTCTGCTATACCACACTCTGACGGTGGATACCTACTTAGAAACACTAACCTCAAGCCAGCCCACCCCAATCCCTTGTATGATCATCTGCAGAGGGTATAGATAGGTAGTTTAGAACCTCCTTAGCGAATCTCTCTGGATTATGGAATAACGCCTTGAACCTCGCTTTAGACCTTAGCTTCTTGAGCCTATACCTATCCAGGCTAAATACATAAAGTATCTTTTGGGGGACCTCGCTGAGCGAATTATAAACTATAACCTCGGATCCTTCATTCATGACCTCTGCAATCCCGGATCTCGACGGCACAATGCCTATAGCTCCCTGGCTAATTGCCTCTAGAGGCGCCATCCCGAAATGCTCCCCTATTCTTGCGTGGAGATATATGGATGACTCCTGGTACAGGCTGATCAGTTTTCTTCTGGATGGCGATATGTGTAGCTCTATTCTGTCGTCTGTCTCTGATATTGACTTAAGCTTTTCTAGATACCATCTGAATCTGGGGTCTGGCGAACCAGCAATAATCAGTCTAGACCTAGGTAGCTTTGGAGCTATATACCTTCTAAATATATCGATTATAGCCTCGAAGTTCTTATGCGGGACTATCCTGCCTACACTTATAATTATGGGTTCTCTTGGACTCTCTAGATCTGGCTCCTCATTGATATAGCCCCAATCTATGCAGGGGTACACTATATTTGATTC
>JALXCO010000203.1 GCA_026990885.1 Desulfurococcales archaeon | reverse complement strand
TTAGGCCCTCCAGAACTATTCTTATACCCTCCACATTGCCGGATTTTATCTTTTCCCACGATGATAAAACATGCTTAGCGCTGTGTATGGCTAGCGATGCCGCGTATTCAGCATAGTACTCGTTGTGGAGCATGTGTGATAGCCTCCAGTCCAATACCGATGTGAACTTGGCCACTAGATCCCCCACGCCAGCTATCAATAGTCTTTTTGGCGCCTTCGCTATTATATCTAGATCGGCAAGTATAGCTACAGGCGTTTTGGTCTCTATGGATGTTATTGTTGGGAGCCCCTTCAGGGACGCGAAGGGTGAAGCTATACCGTCGTGAGACAGGGCTGTTGGGATACTTATAAAATCTACCTCGGAGCTGAACGCGGAGTATTTCGCTATGTCTATTGCTTTTCCTCCACCAACACCTAGCACGGCTGAGGGTTTTATATCTTTTATTGTGTTTATAACCCTTTTTGCTGAATCAACATCTGGCGTGGCTACGGCTTCGATCCATGTATCGTATCTTCTTGCCGATAATATATCCGAGATCTCCGCCGCGTACGCCTTGGTTGAGTCGCTTCCGCTAACTATAACTATCCTGCTGCCTATGCCAAGCTCTTTCAGGAGGCTAGGTAGCTTGTATCGGACTCCATGTCCGATCACTATCTTTTTCGGCAGATCTATTATGTGGTGCTGCCTCTTATTGTTTAGCATGGAAGCATCAATAATAGTTTTTTGTTCAAGATTATATAGTTTTATTACGGATTTAGCTCGATGCTATAGAGCCTTATTAAATTTTTAGGGTACTTTAATAATAACCATTATGTGGTGATATACTAGATGCCGCTAAAAAACAATGATTTTGTCTTGGTGGATTATACAGTTAAGATTAAGGAAACCAATGAGGTTATCGAGACAACGAGGGAGGATGTAGCCAAGGAGAACAAACTGTATCGGGAGGATGAGGTATATAAACCCAAGCTAATGATTATTGGTGAGGGCAGGTTTGTGAAGGGCTTTGAGGAGGCTGTAGCATCGTCTGAGGTTGGCGAATCAAAGGTTGTTGAGGTTGAGCCGAAGAAGGCGTATGGTGAGAGGGACCCCAACAAAGTTAAGGTTTTGAGCTTGAGAGAGCTTGCCCGAAACAATATTGTTCCTGAGCCAGGAAAGTTTATAGAGATTGGGGGTGTTGTTGGTCTAGTCAAGAGCGTGTCTGGGGGTAGGGTTGTTGTTGATTTCAATCATCCGTTAGCTGGGAAGGTGCTTGTATTTGAATTTAAGGTTGTTAAGAAGATAGATGATCCCGTTGAAAAGATTAAGCATCTTATACTTAGGAGATCTAAAAGAATATCTGAGGAGAACCTCAACGTCAAATATCTTCCTGAGGAGGCTAGAGTGGAGATTGAAACTCCAGAGGATATACTTCTTGCCGAGGATCTTCAAATATTCAAGAATGCGGTAGCCAATGACATATTCAAGTATTTCGAAGAGATAAAGCAGGTTACGTTTCTAGATCACTTCTTTAAGAAGGAGTAGAGCTCTATAGATACTAATTCGGAGAGCTACTTTATCATCTATTTCTTTTTTAGCCCTCTATCTTCACGTTTTTTATAATTTATATGATGAATTTAACTATTAATAGTTAAATAATATATATTCTAACACTGTTAATGATTATAGCTTAATAGGGCATCTCTGTTAATGTTATAACATATACATTGGGTTTAGCCCTAGAGATGTAAGATAGATGGAGGTGTGTTTAGATGCGGCACACGGTTATCGCCCATGGCGATTGTGATGGTGTGATATCTGCAGCTATATATATCAAGCATTATCTCAAGGATCTTTATCCAAGCTACGTCACTGTAGGATTTACGCAGCCTTGGCGGGCTTCTAACGAGATCAGGAGGCTCTGCGACGATCAATGTACCTCTCTCACGATTCTTGATATAGCTATCGATAAGGAGATATTTTCCTCGCTTATAGATCTTGTGATGAGGGGTGTTGATGTATATATAATAGATCATCACGCAACCACAAAGCCATGGATAGAGAAGCTGAGGGAGCTTGGGGTGAAGATTTTATGGAATAAGGCGACTTCTACACCAAGGCTCATGGCCGAGAATCTAAGTCTAACATTGAACATGTATGAGAAGATGCTGATAAAGGTCGCTGACAGCTGTGAGGGATCCGAGGCTGATGAGGAGATCATAACCAACATAGCTGATAGCATAAAGCTCGCTATCTCAAGGGATCCTAGTGATCTTAGATTCCTTAAGGAGTTCCTCGATCTTATGGTTAAGGCCAAAAGTGTTGAAGACCTGGAAAAGCTCAAGAGGAAAGCCTATATAGGCAAGCTTCTCTTGAAGAAGCTTATTGAGAAGATCATTAGCAATGGCGAGATAAAGGGCAACACCCTAATAGTATCGATGAAAGCTGCTGAATCAAGGCTCTTTGCCGGGCTATTCGGTATAGCCGCTACTGAAGTCAATAAGATGCTGAAGAAGGATATAGTTATAGTTAGGGATGAGGAAACAAAGATCGTAGTTACAGTACGCTCTCTCGTGGGTAGCGCTCTAAAGCACTGTGAAAACATAGTTAAGGTGCTTGGCGGTAAATACGGAGGCCATAATGAGGCGGCTTCAGCAACTATAACTGGCTACAGTATTGATAAAGTAGTTAAGGTTGTGAGGGAGATAATTGAGAAGGGATCGGAGTAGCTTTGATGTGTATGGAGCTATTACCGATTTCAGCGGCATCAGCGATCTATCCAGGGTGATTAATGATCTTATAAAGACCAGAACACTCATTATTGTGGCTAGATGCAGGGTTATCTATCACGGTAGAGCGTCATCTATAGGAGATCCTGCTGTACGGCTCATAATAGTTAAGCCTGATGGATCATTAATAATCCACGAGGGGACAGGACGTGAACCAGTAAATTGGCAGCCACCAGGATCTGTGTGTACAGCTAGCATCGACGACTCTTCTATAGTCTTGAGATGCGTGAGGAAGAAATATGGTGAGGAGGTAAAGATCTATATTGAAGATCTCCAGATCCTGGCATACGCGAAGCTAGATAATATAGGGATCAAGATATTTGGTAGGGAGAAGGATCTAAGGGACATCGTAGCATCGAATCCATCATATATAGCTAGGGACGCAAGCCTGATTGGTGTTGAGTGGTCCACACCTTATGGAACTATAGATATTGTTTTGAAGGATTCAAACAACAACATATATATTGTTGAGATTAAAAACGAGAAGGCTGATGTCTCGGCTATCATGCAGCTTAAGAGGTATGTCGAGTACTTTAGTAAGTCTAGATTTAGGGAAAGGAACTTCAGAAATATTATTGGGGTTATTATAGCTCCTGAGCTGACGGAAAGAGCTAAACATATACTTAATCAAGAGAAATTCATATTTATTGACTCTAAAAAGTTTAGAGACGCGAAGCGTAGCGATCTTTTTAAATACACGATCAAGTAGAGCATTCAGCTATACACTTCTGCAGCTCCCGATATGGCGCGTCTGTCTTCACCCCTTTAGGGTCCATATGTGTTCTCTGTGCATTGAAACCTTTAGAGTTTAGGCATTCTATAACTCTATGTATTTTAGGCGGGTTCGTTTTCAGAGTGCTTGATACATGATCCAGATGATAGTAGTATGGCATGCTGATGCCGTGTTCATCAATTATTAGCTTGCTTAGCTTTTTTATTCTTCTAGATGATTTGATCCATTCGTATTTTTCGGCTATCTCATAGAGTTTAGAAACTATGCTGTGTCTAGCTGTTTCCCTGATCCATAGGGGTCCTACGATCCTCATAGGCGATCCGCATACATCACACACCAAATAGTTTTTTATGGTGTCGGAATCGAAGAAGTCCCTGAACGCTACATGACGCCTATTCAGGCATCTCTCGCAGTATAGTATGTATCCGAATCCATTGTTTATTTTTTCCATTATGCCTCTGGATGATCTTGCTCTTCTCAAATACACTCTATAGTAGTGATCCGAGTAATAGCTAAGCAGTATATCATAATCTATATCGTGCTCGAAGGCTTTGTTGAGTATATTGTAGATTAAGATCCTTAAGCCAAGCTCCTTCGAGAAGTCACTTCTAGCTATATGTGCATGGTATCTCTTTAGAGTTTTCCACGGATGCGAACCGGTTAGTGGAGCTAGATCTGTAGCAGTAAAACCTATAACTCCATCTATCTTCGGTACACTTAATGCTGGCTCTATAAATGGCATGGGCGATCCGTATGGATCTATATCAACGTAATCCATATGGGTGCCAGATTTCACCAGCTCATAGGATAGGGCCCTAGCATCTCTACATGAAACAGTAGCTGAAGAAGCTAAATTGTTTATTTTGATATTGATGCCCATTACCCTACACGCTAGTGGAGACACATCATTTAATACTATATCGGCTATGCCTGGAGCCTCAATCCCTATCCTTATCCCCCTTACTCCTGTTGCCGATAAAAGATCTACAATGCTCCTAGTCCTAACGCCCTCATACTCAAGGGCATAGAGTAAAAGGATGTTTATATCTCTATTCATAACCATGACCGGATTATAGAATACGGGCGCCCATGAAGGCTCATAGATCCCGTCGCTCCTTCTGTAAAGCTCAAGTTTCGGTGCGTATATTCTAGCTAGCCCTTCCTCGATCAGTTCGAAACCTTCTAGAAGCTTTCTATCGATATGATCCATAGCCAGCTCCACTTTCACCCACGCTATACATATAGATCGTTTAGGTTGAGAGAGTAATA
>JALXCO010000202.1 GCA_026990885.1 Desulfurococcales archaeon | reverse complement strand
CGCCCAGCGGCAGCCCGTTGGCTATCGCTTTTCCTAGAGCAATTAGATCTGGTTCGACGCCGAAGTGCTCTATAGCGAACCACTTCCCGGTTCTGCCGAAGCCTGTCTGAACCTCATCAACTATTAGTAGTGATCCTATCTCGTTCGCCACGCTCCTCAATTCCCTCATGAAGTCTTTTGGTGGGACAATGTATCCTCCCTCACCCTGTATGGGCTCTATTATTATTGAGGCCACCTCATCCCTGGGAACAACCTTATCGAGAACCCAGCTAGTTAGATACTCTATAGTCATTCTGCCGCATTCATCGGGGTCCCTGGTGTTGAAGGGGCATCTGTATGGGTATGGGTATGGTATATGGATCACGCCAGGCAGTAGAGGGGAGAAGTATCTTCTTTGGGCGGGTTTGCTTGAGGTTATCGACAGCGATCCATAGGTTCTGCCGTGGAACGCTCCTATAAACCCAATTATATACTGCCTCGAACCCTTATGGTATGCTCTAGACACCTTGAGTGTGCACTCAACGGATTCCGTTCCTGAATTCGTGTAGAATATCTTTTTTCCGCTTCTAATAGGGATGTACTTGAAGAGTCTTTCGGCGTACTCGACCGCCTGTATATATGCGAAGTCCGTTATTGAGTAGTGGGTGAATTTCTCGGCTTGGTCCTTTATGGCTTTAACCACCCTCGGGTTTGAGTGCCCCACGTTTATAACTGCTATCCCGGCGTTGAAGTCTATATATAGGTTCCCATCGACATCCTGGACTATATAGTTTACTGCTCTATCTATAACTAGAGGGTACCATCTAACGTAGCTCTGCATAAGCGCTTTGCTGTCTCTCTCGAGTATCTCTCTAGCTTTCGGGCCTGGAGGCTCTACAACTATTTTCGGGGCGTCTTCGTAAATGTAATTTGCAGACAAAAATCCCCCGGGTAAATATTTTTTATAGAGACTTATTAGGTTAGTTCTATAATAAATCTGATATTATGGCCTTAAGGATCTCCGGTCTAGAAGCTATTTTAAGGAAATCACTTACTGTAGCTCTCCCGAGGGATATTCTCAGTAGCGATTCCTCGGGTGTCTTCATCAAGAACTGCTTTCTGGTCTCGGGCGACATCTTAAGTAGCTTCTCAACCATCAATCTGTGTGGCCTCATGAATCTGATGACCCTTATCTTCTTTAGCTCATCAACATAGCTTGTGCCATTAACTATGCTTCTAGCTAGCGCTATAGCCGTCCACATTCCAAGCCTGATACCCTCTCCGGTTGCTGGCATGACAGCCCCCATGCTTTCTCCAACATAATAGGGATCGGTGCTGGAGGCGAGATCCCAATCAATCCCGGACACGGTGACGTATGCGCCCTCAAACTTTGTTTTTTCGCCGTCTGCAATGTATTTTTTGGACTTCATGAGTTCATGTAGAAGCGCTAATAGCTTATCTCTCGAGGCATACCCCCCTATCCCTACTCTAAGGGTTTTCTCGTTCTCTGGGAATATCCATGCGTACCCAATCATGTCCGAGTAAAAATACAGCTCGGGGAAGTCCGGCTCCTCCACCCTTGATGTTCTTACCCAGTACTGTAGAGCTAATATCTTCTCCAGGTTTCTGGGCTGCATAGGGAAGCCGCCGGCGATAATAACTCTATCGAATCTCTCGCTATCCCCGCTTCCTGTCACCACGATACCGTTTCCCCTGTATGTGGCTTTAACCCCCATTCTTGTCGGGGTATCACCGGCGAGTGCTTCTATGAATTTGGGCTTATCCAGTATATAGCCTAGAAGCCTATTGCTGCTATGGTACACTAGCTGGTTATCTAAATACATTTTATAGCCTGTATACTCCCAGAGAACGGCCTCCTTCACAAGATCGAAGATAGGCTCCCTCTTCTCGTCTCTATCTAGAACAGGGAAAGCCCAGCCGCATGGTTTGACGGCAAAGCTTTTCTGAGCCTCATAAAGGGTTACTGTGTACCCCTTATCATGTAGTATTCGGGCGACTGTTGCGCCTGCGGGTCCTGCTCCTATAACTGCTATTTTCAAGTGTAAGCACCGGGGTTGATCTGGTATATTTTTATAGATCTAAAAAACAGAGTTCGGTTTTTACTTCTTCTTTCTGGGTACAGATGAGGGCGGGACCACTGTTGGTACTGGGAGGCCCTGGGCTTTTCTCTCCCTAATCCAGAACTCCCTCCTATTCCTAACTCTAGGTACTAGATTTCTTCTGGGTCTCGGGGGTATTTTTGGTGTTGAGTTCCTTACTTTACCCGCTTTAGTCATTGATCCGTGTGTAGGCATGGAATCACCCTACTATACTATTTATTTCTTTAAAGCTTAAAACCTAATATTGTTTGGTTTCTATGGTCTAGCACGTAATTAATATGGATAGGGCAACAACCACTGGCGTGATGAAAACCTCTATAAATGCAGCTATCAGCAGCAGTAGGGCGGCTACCAGGAGGTATTTGAGTGAGTCCTTAAGGTGTTTCTTCAGCTTCGAGTATTTAGTTTCTTCCCCATCTTGGTCTGTATTATCTTCCTCACCATACTGTTTTTTGCTCCAGAACCTCCTCTTAACAACATCGACTATGTAGCTAGACATCCTTAGCGAGGCTATAACCGCTATAACTATTGCCGGCACCTCAACGATTCCATGGGGCAGGAGCGATAGTACCCTTACCATCTCTAGATGCGCCTCTGTTGGGTTGCTGCATCCAAGCAGCTGTAGAGTCTCCTTTAGTCCTCGCTCTACCTCGCTGTAGGTTATTACTGCACCTATCAGTACTCCCTGAGTGATCAGCATAAGCACTGATCCTATGACCGTTGGGAAAAGAATATATATTACCAGAGCCACCATCAGGTTGTTTGTGTAGATTATATATACCAGGTTAAACAGCTGATCTAGGCTTTGCAGCTGGTTCTCCTGGTTTAATAGATCTTTAAATCTCTCCACAACCTGGGAGAATACGCTTTCCTTGAATTCATCAGGCAAATAGCTTCCCGCAAAAACCGATATCATGAAGATGGCGAGAAGCAGTGTGAATAGTTTTATGAACCTGATTTCATCTGCACCCAATAGATCATTGGTGTTTAGGGTTATAAATACTTAATTGCAGAAAACTGTATAGTTGGAGACTGTAAGGGGCTTCAGCTATGCCATCGCGCTCGCCTGGTTTGAGGGGCTATCTGAGGCCATATGTGTATAGGTGGTTCAGAGGTAAATACGGTAAGCCCACGCCTCCCCAGAGGGAGGCTATTCCACTGATAAAGAAGGGAGAGAACGTTCTGATATCCAGCCCCACGGGTACGGGTAAGACTCTAGCTGCTTTTCTCGCTATAATTGATAATCTATATGGTTTCTGGGAGAGCGGCGATCTGAGGGATCAGGTATACGCAATATATATCTCTCCTCTAAGGGCGCTCAACAATGATATTAGAAGGAATCTTATGGAGCCGTTAAGCGAGATCAATTCCTTAATCAGTAGCGAGGGTAGGGATCCTCCAGGGATCAGGGTTGCTGTCAGAACTAGCGATACCACACCACACGAGAAGCAGAAAATGCTTAGGGAGCCTCCCCATATACTGATAACTACTCCAGAGACAATGTCTATTATACTTACCGCACCCAAGTTTAGGACTCTACTGACAAATGTTAGGTGGGTTATTATAGATGAGATCCATGAGCTGGCCTCAAGTAAGAGAGGCGCTCACCTCATGCTCAGCATTGAGAGGTTGGAGGAGCTTGTTGAAGGGAGCTTCCAGAGGATTGGTCTCTCGGCAACCATAAATCCTCTTGATAGGATAGCTAGGTTTCTTGCGGGCTTCGATGATTCCGGCTCTCCTAGGCCATGCAGGGTTGTCGATGCCAGGTTTCTGAAGAAGACCGATATTAGGGTTATATGTCCTGCCTCTGACCTAATTAGAGATCCTCCTGACGTCATAAACGAATCAATCTATAGGACCCTGGTGGATATAATTAAGAAGCATAGGACAACACTGATCTTCACCAACACTAGGCACTCAACAGAGAAGGTCGTGTATAAGTTAAAGAAGCTGTTTGAGAACGATCCCGAAGTAAGGCCTGAGCAGATCGAGGCTCACCACAGCAGCCTGTCAAGGAACGTTAGGCTTGATGTTGAGGAGAAGCTTAAGAGAGGGGAGCTGAGGGTTGTGGTGTCGTCGACGAGCCTTGAGCTGGGTATAGATATAGGGTATATAGATGTTGTTGTGCTTCTGTCGAGCCCTAAGAGTGTTACGAGGCTTCTTCAGAGGGTTGGTAGGGCTGGCCACCATATTAGGGAGACGAGTATCGGTAGGCTGGTTGTTGTTGATAGGGATGATCTTGTTGAGTGCACCGTGCTGGCAAAGGGCGCCTTGGATAGGATGCTTGATAAGGTTAGGATCCCTATGAAGCCTCTAGATATTTTAGCCCAGCATATTGTTGGCATGTCTCTCGAGAAGAAATGGAGGATCGACGATATCTACAGGGTGGTTAGGAGGGCATACAACTACCATACTCTGGAGTATAGCGAGTTGCTCAATGTTGTGGAGTATCTATCGGGCAAATACGATGTGAGCGACTTTGCGAAGGTTTATTCGAAGATATGGTTTGATAGGGATGAGGGCTTATTGGGTAGGAAGAGGAGTAGCAGAATGATATACTATCTCAATAGTGGGGCTATCCCGGATGAGGCTAAAATAAGGGTTGTTGATGAGAGAAACAGGTATATAGGTGATCTGGATGAGTCCTTCGCCGAGATACTTGAGGAGGGCGATATATTTGTTCTTGGAGGCAGAACCTTTCAGGTTCTCAGGAACGACATAACTAAAGTGATGGTTAGGAAGGCTGAGGGCTTGAGGCCTACTGTTCCTAGCTGGTTCTCTGAGATGCTTCCGCTCTCTTTTGATTCTGCCCTTATGGTGGGTAGGTTTAGGAG
>JALXCO010000201.1 GCA_026990885.1 Desulfurococcales archaeon | reverse complement strand
GTGGCCCTCGAGATAGATGAGAGGGACGAGATCCCTAGAGATGTATTGTCTAAGATGGCTGAGCAGGGTTTATTCGGGATCGGCATACCCGAGCAGTATGGGGGGCAGGGCGGAGACCATATTATGAGCGTTATCCTCAGCGAGGAGATCTGTAGGGTCGCCCCAGGAGTCAGCGTGGTTTTCGGAACCAACGAGCTGTTCTCCATACCCCTTCTCCTCGTGGGCACGGAGGATCAGAAGAGGAGGTATCTCCCCGAGATAGCTTCCGGAAAGGCTTTCGGGGCATTCGCTGTTACCGAGCCCTGCTGCGGATCCGATGTTGCCGGCATACAGACTAGGGCTGAGAGGAAGGGTGATAAATGGGTTATCAACGGGAGGAAGGCCTTCATAAGCAATGCCGATCTAGCCGACTACTTCATTGTTCTGGCTAGAACGGCTCCCCCGCCCGATAAGAGGCTTAGGTTCCTTGGCTTAACCCTGTTTATTGTTGAGAAGGGGACCCCTGGCTTCAGGCTTGATCAGAGGTATGAGAAGATGGGTTTGAGGGGGAGCCATATATATGAGCTCACCTTCGACAATGTTGTTGTTAGCGACGACAACAGGGTTGGTGATGAGGGTTCAGGGTTCCTTATAACTATGGAGACCTTTGACAGGACAAGGATCGGGATCGCTGCCCAAGCCGTTGGAATGGCTCAAGCCGTTTTCGAGAGGGCATTCAACTATGTTCACGAGAGACAAGCCTTCGGCTACCCGTTGGCGTTTTTCCAGTCTATACAGTTTGATCTTGTTGAGATGCTCTCGAAGCTTATGGCTGCTAGGTTTCTAACGTATTTCGCTGCTAAGCTTGCTGATGAGGGTAGGAAGGAGTACACATTCATGGCCTCTATAGCCAAGTTCTACGCTACAGAGGTTGCTGAAGACATAATTACTAGAGCTATCAATCTACATGGCGGTGTGGGGGTTATAAGGGAGACAGGCATTGAGAGGTTCCTTAGGGACATAAAGATCACACAGATATATGAGGGGGCAAACAACATCCAGAGGCTCGTGGCATATAGGCAGCTGATAAGAATACTCAGGGAGAAGGGCCTCATACCAGAGGACGTGGCCAGGGTGGTTACATGAGGAGGGTAGCCATAGTTGGTGTGGGGATCTCTAGATACGGGTATAGGAGCGACTCGAATCTAGCAGAGCTTGCCTGGGAGGCCATAAATGAAGCCCTAAACGATGCTGGGGCAGGGGTAGAGGATATAGACACATATATAGTCGGGAACGCGGGGGTCTGGTCCAGCGAGCCCCTGCCAGCAGTGGTTATAGGCGAGTACGCCGGGCTGCAGCCCAAGAACGGTATTAGGGTTGAGGCCGCGTGTGCAACTGGGCTTGCTGCTACTAGAACGGGCTATAGCTTGATTGCCTCAGGAGAGGCTGATGTTGTCCTGGTGGTGGGTGTTGAGAAGATGAATGAGTCCACCACACCGCAGGTTGTCGAGCTTATCGGTAGGGCTGGAAACTACTTCTGGGAGTTCGAGAACTTCGGGCTTACCTTTCCTGGCTACTACGCCATGTATGCTACAGCATATATGAAGCGTTATGGGGCTACTGAGGAGGATCTGTGTATGGTTGCCGTTAAAAACCACCACTATGCCTCGCTCAACCCCAAGGCCCACTTCCAGAAGAGGATAACTGTTGAGGAGTGCATGTCTTCAAGGTATGTTGCCTGGCCTATTAAGCTTTACGACTCCTCGCCCATAACCGATGGCGCTGCCGCGCTGATTCTCGCTTCGGAGGATGTTGCGGGGAAGTTCACTGATTCACCTGTATGGATAAAGTCCTGGGGGTATGCGAACGGGACCTCCAATCTGAGTAGGAGAAGCGACTTTATAGGTTTTGAATCGACTGTTGTGGCCTCTAGGATGGCTTATAAGAGGGCTGGCATAGATCCTGATAATCCTGTTAAGTTCTTTGATGTAGTTACTGTTCACGATGCATTCACTATTGCTGAGATCATTGGTATGGGTGATCTTGGGCTGGCTAAGAGGGGTGAGGAGTACAAGCTCGTTAGAGAGGAGCAAACCTATATTGGTGGTTTGATCCCGGTTAATGTTGATGGCGGGCTGAAGGGTAAGGGCCACCCGATCGGCGCTACAGGCGTCGGGATGATCGTAGACCTGGTTAAGCAGCTCCAGCAGAGAGCGGATAAAGGTAGGCAGGCCCCGATCTCCAGGGGGATGGCTCTAGCACACAACGTTGGTGGGACAGGCCACTACGTGTTCACAGCTGTGCTCTCGGTGGATAAGCCATGAAGACAGTTATTCTCAAGCTCAAGAGGTTTCTAGATGGCCTGTTTGAGGATCCGTTGAAGCTTGTGGACGATGTAACCGACTCAAGCGGGCTACCCGTGGTTCCAGACCAGAAGACGGGGGACCCCATATGGGTTGATGTTAGGGAGATAAGGATGAGGTATACCATACCCATCAAGGGGGTCCACCCCTATATAGATAGCTTGAGGAAGGGTAGGCTTGCAGCCGCTAAATGCAGGTCGTGTGGAAAGATATATTTCCCCCCGCAGAGGGACTGCCCGAGGTGTAGGGTTAGCGATATGGAGGTTCACTATCTAAGCCCTGAGGGGGAGCTGGTTACCTGGACGGTGATAAATGTTAAGCCGCTATCGTTCATGCATCACAAGGACTATGTTGTGGGTATAGTTAGGCTTAGAGACGGCATCAATGTTTTGGCTTGGATAGATATAGATGATCCGGCGAAGCTCGACGTGGGTATGAGGATGAGGCTTGTGGTGGATAAGAGGCCTGATGAGAACTACATTACGTACTGGTTTAAACCTGCTTAAAGCGGGTATTAATCTAGAAATACTTTACCTGGTAAACAAAGTTTTACTTAGTAAAATATATAGTATTAAAACACTAAGTAAGACATAAATAACGAGAATAATTATACGATATTACATAGTAAAAAATGAAGACCATATAAAACGGTCTAAATATTAACCTATATATTTATATATACCTAAGCTAAAATATCCTTGAGGATATAGAGAGGTAGATACCTATGGCAATGAAGATAAAGAGAATAAAGATCCAGAAAGGAATCTCACCAATAGTAGCAACAGTAATACTAGTGCTCATCGCAGTAATACTGGGAGCAGTACTAGCATCATTCACCACAGGACTATTCCAAGCAGTAACAGGACAAGAATCACTAGACGTCTCACTACTAAAAGTAAAGAAAGTAAAGAGCGATGGCCAGGAGGGAGCATGGGTAATAACACTACAATTCGCCAATACTGGACAAACCGACATAACCATAACTGACATATCCATAACCAACGGAACACACACATACAGCTTTACAGCATTCAACACCACCACATCAGTTAGCAATGCCGAAATAACCCTTGGCGTTGGCGAGTCCAACGTATCAAAGCTATTAGTGGACTCCAATATACTGGCATCAGGAGGCATATATCCAGGCTCACTAGCGAATGCAGGAATCAACTACAACGTAACTGTCACCGGAGCATTCCTTGCCGGTAAGACCTGGACAATAGAGGTTAAGACTGGTAGCGGAACCATCTGGAGCATTGATGTAAGACTAAGGTAAGGAGTTAAATCCACAATATTGTTTTTTGATCTAAACTACACAACCGTGAATACCCTAAAGGATATTTTTAGGTTTAGGTTTTTGAAACCTATTAGTTGTTTTTAGTATTATATAGGATTATTGTTATTTTGTTCTTTACGTTTACTATTGTTTTGGTAGGTGGTTATATTGGCCGGTTTCAGCAGTAGGTCTGTCAAGAGAATTGAGGATTACGAGCTTGTTACTGGCAGGGGGAGGTTTGTTGATGATATTAGGCTTAGAGATACTGTCTATGCGTCTTTTGTTAGGTCTTCTTATCCCCATGCGCTGATCCGTGGTGTTGATGTCTCTGATGTTGCTAAGGATCCTAGGGCTCTGCTTGTTTTAACCTTCAGGGATATTGAGGGTCTTGTTGAGCCCTATAGCTTCGGCGATGCTAACTCGGATCCTATGTATGTTCTGGCTAGGTCTAAAGTTAGGTATGTTGGCGAGCCTATAGCTATGGTTGTTTCTAGCGATCCCTATACTGCTCACGATCTTGCTGAGCGGGTTGTTGTTGATTATGAGCCTCTGGAGGGTGTTAGCGATCCTTTTAAGGCTGTAGAGAGCGACGTAAGGATACATGAGTCTGCACCCAGAAACATTGCTTTCGAGAGGGATTTCGAGGCTGGCGATGTTGATGGTGTGTTCAGGTCTTCACCTAGCTTCAGGGTTAGGCTTATCAACCAGGATCTGGCTCCAGCACCCATGGAGACGCGTGGTGTTTTGGCCAGCTTCGACGGGGCCAACCTCACTGTTTGGGTTTCTACCCAGACTCCCTACGATCTCAAGGAGGAGATTCTGAGCAAGCTTAAGGTGGATGTTAGGCATGTTAGGGTTATACAGCCCCATGTTGGCGGTGCTTTCGGCGCCAAGATCTTTAATTACCCCGAGGAGCTTCTGGTTGCTCTAGCCTCCTACATGCTGAAGAGACCTGTTCTATGGAGAGCCACCAGGACCGAGGATATGATCACTACCAACCGTGGTAGGGCCTTGATAGCCGATCTCGAGGTGGCCTACTCGAGGGACGGCGAGATCAGGGGGTTGAGAGGGGAGATCATGGCTGATCTAGGAGCGTATCCCTGGGGAACCCTTCTCCCGGTTATAGCCGTTAGAATGCTTCCCGGCCCGTACAGGATCCAGAATGCCAGGATTAAGGCCGTCGGTATATACACCAATAAGGTTCCTCTAGCAGCATATAGAGGTGCCGGCAGGCCGGAGGCCACGTTCTTCATTGAGAGGATCATGGATATGGTTGCCGACGAGCTGAATATGGATCCAGTCGAGATCAGGCTCAGGAACATGGTGAGGGCTGATGAGATGCCATAC